>DNGJ01000501.1 GCA_003486305.1 Cyanobacteria bacterium UBA11371 | reverse complement strand
CGATGACTCCGCAGCGTCGCCAGCAACTCCACCGCCTCGAGTAAATTAGATTTCCCTTGAGCATTATTGCCCACCAAAATTGTTTTGGGGGCGCTCAATTCCACCAAAGTCTCTTGGTAGTTGCGGAACTGTCGCAGGTGTAAGGTTTTGAGATACATTGCTAATTGCTAATTGCTAATTGCTAATTGCGAGCTTGCTAATTGATTTTTTACTATTAGCCATTAGCTAATTGCGAGCTTGCTAATTGCTAATTGCTTTTTTACTATTAGCGATTAGCGATTAGCGATTAGCCTTTAGCGGCGCTTTTTGTACCAGCGAATAAACAGTTTTTCCATCTCGATCCAGACAAACATCAAGGCGCTAAATCCCAGACAGATACCCAATTCTGGCAGAGAAATTGCCTGAGTGCCGAAGAATGCTTGCAGGGGTGGAACGTAAACTAATGCTAGTTGCAAAGCAGTGGTTACGAGTACCGCAGCCCAGACAAAGAGATTGGTAAAGGGATTAATTTCTATCGTCAGCTGGGTGTTGGAACGAATTGCGATCGCGTGTCCCATTTGCGCCAAACACAGCGTCGTGAACACCATCGTTTTCCATCGCTCCGGACTCAGATCTGGCCCGTTTACGCTTTGGGTATGGTTGTAAGCCCATGCCATCAGGATAATCGTCAGAATCGCAAAAATAATCCCAATTCTGAGCATATAAGACCCCAAACCCCGTGCAAAAATACTTTCGCGCGGGCTAAAGGGCGGACGCTTCATCACGTTTGGTTCTGCTGGTTCTACCGCCAACGCTAACGCGGGAACCCCATCTGTAACCAAGTTCATCCACAGAATTTGCAAAGGCGAAAGCGGAACGCCTCCCAAACCTAACAGCGGCGCGGCTGCGATCGTCAAAACTTCGCCGATGTTACTTCCGAGAATATACTTAATGAACCTGCGGATGTTGGTATAAACTACACGTCCTTCTTCAGTAGCGGCGACGATGGTAGCAAAGTTATCGTCGAGCAATACCATATCGCTGGCTTCTTTGCTGACATCGGTGCCGGTGATGCCCATTGCGATGCCGATATCGGCTTGTTTGAGCGCGGGGGCATCGTTAACGCCATCGCCGGTCATGGCAACAAATTTACCGCGACTTTGGAGGGCTTGGACGATGCGTAGTTTGTGTTCTGGGGAAACGCGGGCGTAAATTGATACTTGGTCTACTTCCTGCTTGAGTTCTTCTTGGGAGAGTTTTTGCAACTCGGTGCCCGTGAGGACGCGATCGCCCTCAGAAGCGATGCCCAGATCGTAAGCGATCGCCTTAGCAGTTAGTTGGTGGTCGCCGGTAATCATCACCGGGCGAATACCTGCCTGACGACACTTCGCTACCGCATCGCGAACTTCGGGGCGGGGTGCATCGAGCATTCCCACTAATCCCAGCCAGACCAATTCTTGCTCGATGTGTTCATCTGGCTCTTTAGGTGGTTCGGCATCGAGGTTTTTCAAAGCAAAACCCAGAACCCGCAGCCCCTTACTAGCCATATAGTTATTTTGCTCTAGAATCTGGCTGCGGTTTTGCGGTGTGAGTACAATTGCGCGATCGCCGCTTTGATAAGTAGTGCAACGCTCTAAAATCAGTTCTGGAGAACCTTTAGTGAACATTAAATAGAGCGGGTTATTGCCCTCGGAACCTTGCACAATTACCGACATGCGCTTGCGTTCTGAGGAAAAAGGAATTTCTGCCACCCTGGGCAATCCGGCGTCCATTGCTTCTTTTTGCACGCCGCCTTTAGCTGCCAAAGACAGCAAGGCACCTTCTGTCGGGTCACCCAAAATCGTCCAATTGCCGCCAGACTGACCGGGGGTGTTTTGGGCTTCGCACTGCAACACGGCATCATTGCACAGTACGCAAGCTGCCAACAGCATTTGCAGTTCTGGATAATCGTCTAGTGCAATCGATGGCGAGGAAGGAGATTCTGACTGGGATTCGAGATAAAATTCCCCTTGTGGGATGTAGCCTTCGCCCGTGACGCGGAAGGTTTTTTCCGTGGTGGCGACTTGCTGCACCACCATTTTATTTTGGGTGAGGGTGCCGGTTTTATCCGAACAAATCGTCGTCACCGAACCCAAGGTTTCTACGGCGGGAAGCTTGCGAATCAGGGCGTGGCGGCGCACCATGCGCTGAGTACCCAGAGCCAGGGTGACGGTAATCACCGCTGGTAAGCCTTCTGGAACCACAGCCACCGCCATCGAGAGAGAAACTTCGATTAAGTCTACAAACGTTTTAAACATTTGGTTTGGCTGCCACCCGGTGTTGATGCCGGTGTGAATCAAGCCGCCGCCAACTACTAAAGCCACGAGGACTAAAGATCCGCTGACCAGGACGTTACCGAGTTGACCCATCCGCTGTTGCAACGGGGTAGGTTCGGATTCGACGGATTGCAACAAAGAGGCAATTTTGCCCAATTCGGTTTGCATTCCGGTGCCGGTAACGACCACCTTGCCGCGTCCAAAGACAACTTCGGTGCCTTGGAAGACCATATTGGTGCGATCGCCCAAAGCTATTTCTTCACCCAGTTGCACATCGGCTTGCTTGGATACCGCCTCGGCTTCTCCGGTGAGTGCCGCTTCGCGGATCTGAAGATTTGCTTGTTCTAGAAGACGTCCGTCTGCCGCCACTTGCACCCCGGCTTCCAGGAGCATAACATCTCCGGGAACGAGTTCTTTGGCGTTGACTTCAATAATTCTGCGATCGCGAATTACGCGCACCTTGGGGGAGGAAAGCCGCTTCAGGGCAGCGAGCGCTTTTTCGGCTCGACTTTCCTGGAGGTAGCCCAAGACGCCGTTGAGAATGACGATCGCCATAATTGCGATCGTATCTTTGAAGGGAACCTCACCTTCGGCATTGCCGGACTGTAGCTTTAACAAATCGAGAACGCCGGAAACAATAGCCACGCCGATCAGCATCAATAACATAATGTTTTTGAACTGATCGAGGAAGATAGCCCAGCCGCTGCGACCACCCGTTTCAGTTAGTTCGTTGGGGCCATAGCGTTGCAAGCGTTCTGACACATTTGGAGATGTCAAGCCAGCATCGCGATCGCTGCCAAGGACTCTGAGCGTCTTATCAATTTCCAAGGTGTGCCAAGCTTGTGCCGATTCTGAGGAAGAGTTAGAAGGAACTTTGGAGGTCACGGGGAATGTGATAACGCCTACAAACATCAATCATAAAGCTCAACCTCGATCGGCTGCTGCTACCTTATGGCTTAGCCTGGGAAACATAACGATGGGGAAAGTGGGGAAGACGCGGAAACAGGGACAGTGTGTCCTTTTCTCCCTCATCTCCTCATCTACCCCCGAAACGTTCTTTTCGATGCGATATCTGTTATTTTTGCAGCCTAACAGGGGATAACTGAACCTAAACCTTTATTGTTGAGCTTCCCAGTTGCCTCTATGACCTATTGCCTGAGAGTTGCAGATATACCCAAGGGCGAGCGCCCCCGCGAGCGCTTGCTGGCACATGGCCCCCAAATACTTGCCACTGCCGAACTAATTGCAATTTTACTCGGCACGGGTCAAGGGCAAGGCAAACTCTCCGCCATCGGTTTGGGACAATATATCTTGCAGCAATTAAGCCAACACGGGCGCGATCCGCTCTGCGTATTACGGGATATCAGCGCTCAAGAATTAATGGAAATCCCTGGTATTGGTCCGGCGAAAGCGACAACGATTCTCGCAGCGATTGAATTGGGTAAGCGATCGTTTCAAACTCGCCCCCTCGATCGTTCTCCGATTGAAAGCCCCGCCGCCGCCGCCGCCGCCCTCAGTCAAGACCTGATGTGGCAGGCGCAAGAACGTTTCGGGGTGCTGCTGTTGGATGTCAAAAATCGCTTACTCGGCACCCAGGTGATTACCATCGGCACCGCAACTGAAACCTTAGCCCATCCGCGCGAGATTTTCCGCGAAGTGATTCGGCAGGGTGCGACGCGACTAATCGTAGGTCACAATCATCCTTCTGGCAGCGTGGAACCTTCTAATGAAGATATCCAACTGACGCGCCAGCTGTTAGCAGCCGCTCAAATCCTCAACATTCCCCTACTGGATCACCTGATTTTAGGCAACGGCGATCATTTAAGTCTGCGTCAGACAACCGCGTTGTGGGATGAATACCCGCAAGGCGATTAACTTGCATTGCCTTTGGTTGTTGATATGCGCTATCCCTGTTAGAATTAGAATTCTTGGGCGATTGGCACAGTGGTAGCGCGCTTCCTTCACACGGAAGATGTCACAGGTTCAAATCCTGTATCGCCCATTCATTCTCAAATAGCATCAAAACGGTGGAAATCCTTGATTTAAAGGCTTTTCAGGTTTTATTCTTTCTGTAAAATCAGAGGAAACCCTTTACAGCTTGGGTGTTTTTGGATGAGTTTAGGGAATGAATTGGGGTAAAGATTGGGGTAAATTGAAGCCATCCATCCTATTAGGACTGGTGTACCAGGTAACGTTATGCACTCCAAACCGCGACAACGCAAGAAATCTAAATCTGGTTCCGTGCAAGTCAAGGTCAGCAACAACCGCCTTCAACTGATTTTCTCCTTTGGTGGAAAGCGACACTATCTCAGTCTGGGGCTGAGTGACAATCCCTTCAACCGCAAGCAAGCTCAAGATAAAGCCTTTGAGATCCAGAGAGATATTGACTATGGGCAGTTTGATGCCAACAACCTCGACAAGTATAAGATAGGGGTAAGCCTCGCCACGATCGAACCCGTTACCCCAATTACCCCAATGCCAACTGTTCTCGAAATCTGGAAAGGATATTTCGAGAGCAAGCGCAGCCAGTTAAAGCCAAAGACTGTCGAAAAATACGAAAATTTCACCCGATTGTTCGCCAAAATTGGAAACTTGCCGATCGATGATGCGATCGCAGTCAAAGCAGGACTTCAAAAGATCACAACAGTCGCCCGTGTCAGAGATGCCCTCATCTACCTCAATGCTGCTACTCAGTGGGCTTGTAAACATAAAATCATTGCCTCTACTCCCTACGTCGGCATGGCTACAGAGATGCCTAAGCCTAAGTATATGACCGACCCTCAACCAAATGCCTTTAGTCAGGAGGAAATGGATCGAGTTATTGAAGCATTCCGTAACGATCATCGACCGGGGATGAACTATCGGCACTATGCACCAATGATAGAATTCTTGTTCAGAGTAGGTTGTAGACCCAGTGAGGCGATTGGTTTAACTTGGGGAAACATTTCTCCTGATTGTGGCACAATCAATTTCACTGGTTCGCTTGTGCAAGTTGGAAATCAAAGAGTCCGCAGTGAGGGCAGCAAAAATAATAAAACGCGATCGCTCTCTACCAGTCAAGCAACTCAGGAACTGCTGTTGCGAATCAGACCTGAACAGCCGATTTCAAATGCCCTCGTATTTCCATCACCCGATGGGGATTCCATCAACTACCGGAACTTCAGTCGAAGGGCATGGAGTTCTATAGCAGACCCAATCAAGCCTGATACAACACCTTACTCATGTAGGGATACCTTTATTACCCTGCAATTACTTAAAGGTGTTCCTACTGGCATAATTGCTAAATGGTGTGACACTAGCGTCCAGGTGATTGAGCGTCACTACTTAGATCAGTTGAAAATTGCTCAATTAAGACCGATTGATTAGTTTAGGTTTCAGGTGCGATCGCGATCGCAAATCGCGGACGCGATCCACCTTGGTCAAAACGCGGGAACGTAAACCAAGCAATTGCGTCAAAAGTCAGAGCATCGGAATGCGAGCAGATAGCAATTGCTGGTATTGTAGCAATGGTGCGTATCGACACGCATATTCGATAGCGATAGCAACCCACATCAACTGTTTTTACCCCTTGCGATAGCTCCCCGAACCTCTCATTAGTTAAACTTGCATGTATAAATGATAGTCAATCATCCTGTGGAAAAAATTCTCCAAAACTTATAGACAATGCTTGCTGTGTAACCCCATCCCTTGTTGGATGGGAAGGCGGCTGATTAGCCACAGGTAATTCTTCTTGTTTTGTGGTGTTGTGGGGAATGCATACACAAAGGAAAATAGAGGGAGTGCCAGATGCGATCGCAAGGGTTATTTCGATCGGCACCAAGCGTCAGTACGATACCCAGCGCTTGCAGAAATTTGTCAGCTCTACCTGTCTACCACCCGGATGTAAAGCCACGATGCAACCAGGGACAGGGATTCTGGAAATTCTCTGCGAGTCCCAACAATTGGTGGATTACCTCTGGCGCACCCACGAATCCTTCCTGCACCTGCTGACGATGGAACGAATCGTCATCAGAACCCAAAATGGCAGCGATGTGGAGCCTGCTGCCGTTGAAAAACTGCTAGCCGCAAAACAAAGTCGTTATCAAAGGGGTTCATCTACGATGAAGAATGGTCAACTATCAAGCGTACAGGATGATATAGCAACGCTGAGAATTTTAGAGCGAATCTATACCAGCGATCCGAAACCCATATCCTTGGTATCCCTAGAAACCCATACCAATCTCTACTTCAACCGGGCGCTGCTTTCTATGCTGGGGGTTGAGCCTCAAAAAGCACGCAGCCGCAATCTCAAACCCTACTGGCTACGCCCGGAAGAAATGCGTCCTGACTTGCCTTCTGATTACATTCCGATGCAGCTACAAGAGATCCTAGACGAACTGCGTGCTTCAAGCCTGCTGCAAAATCGTCGTTATACGGGCTGGCGAGAAAACCAGTATGGGATTTGGACTGCTGATATAGAGGCAATTCAGGTACAAGGGGAGTGGGCCAGAATGATGGTAACTCACGACTTTGAGCCAGCTAACTAACTTACTTAATTATGGTTACCGTTTTTACTTGATTCCTCCGGCGGCTGCTCGTCGGAGGATTTATTGCGATCGCGAAGTGTAGCGTCCGGCGTATCGCGCACAAGGATTTCATTGGCTTCTACAATCAGATCGAGAACGCGATCAACGCTTAAGGAAAGTACGGGCGCTAAAAAGTAAGCCAGACTTTGATGAATGGGTTTGCCAGTGAGCAAGCTGTCTAGCTCTGCCTCCGTGAGTCTGGAAATTCGCAGAAATTCTGTGCGACCTTTTGCTTGCACCTGGGTTCCAACCATTTCAATCAGGGTAGGCATGTCTTTCCCCTGGCTCTCTTTTTCTGTACAAAGAGATTTTATAGCACTTTTAGATTCTGCATCATCTTGCGCGTAGGATGTAGCCCTTTGGTTAGCCATCGCCCACAGTTCTTCTGCTGTGTAAGGGGTAAACGGAGCGATTTGGGTCAGCAAATGGCGATCGATTTGTTTGCTGGTATCTTTTCGATCCGCTCGACCGGCATTTTTCAACCGATTGATCGAGCTTTTCTTGGCGTACCGATCTCCCCAATGCCGATTCACCAATTCAGTAAATTCTCTAACGCTCAAAGGTTTACCCTCAGCGCCATACTGGCACATCGCTTTTTCTATAATTTCGCCTAAATATCGTAAAGGCTGCTTTTGATGACACAACTGATCCATAACCATTACGCAACGCCGTACATCACCGGACATTGAAGTTTAGCTAACTGAAAGATTAAATCCCATTTTTGGTTTTGATTGAGCTAGAAACATTGCAGAGGCTTGCTGCAATTCTATTTTGGCTTAACTGGCAAGATTTACAAAATTTCATGCTCGATCTTGTCCAAAGCTGGGACAATAAGTTAGAATAGCGTCCATGCTTGGGACAATTTACATGAAGGAACAAGATTACGCAAGGCCCAGAATTCCCAAAAAAGATCATGAAGCCGCCAAACAGCGGGCTGAAATAGACGGCTTTCAGCTGGAGCAGGTTTGGTCGGCACTCGCCCAAGGATATGCAGCAGGGCGCATCCGGATTGTGTTGAAAGCAGAAGAGGTCATAGTGGCGGCTGATTTTGCTAGAGGCTGTCAACCATAAATTCACCCTCCCAACCCCAGCCCTTGACCGGAGATTAATCCCATGCAAGAGTTGAGCAGTTTTCCCCCGCAGTCCAATGGACTCTCGCCCGATGAACTTGAGGCAATCAAGGCCGTAACCGCCGCTACTATTAGTCTCAACAGTGCAATTCAGCATTTGAGTCAGGTGTTACAGAGGCGTCATCAAGAGCAAGCGTTATTGCCCTTAGAGGAAGCCGCAGAACAACTTGTAGGTGTTTCTCGCGACATGTTACTGGATCGGATTCGCGACGGTCGGTTCAAGTATGGCGTGCATTACGTTAATAGCTCCGACGGCGAGCGCCCGACTTATTTGGTCAAGCTGGCTGCGGTTCGTGCTTGGTTTGACAAGCCTCCAGAGAAGCGATCGCTCCGCACAGCAAAGTAATCCCAAGTGGAATGCGATATACCTCCGGTACGCTGCGCGAACGCTCGCCCGATTCGCTACCAAAAATCTTTCCAACAAAGGCCCTAAAAAATTTAACCGCCCAGCTGATGCCACAGCCAGGGCGGAGAAAATCGCCCACAAAGTTAATTAGGTGATCTCCGTGAGCAAACATACGATAGCATTTCGAGGTCAGCGCCTGCCATCAAGCGTTTCAACTTTGGTAAAAGCCCAAAATCGGCAGCCCAAAGAAATTCACGCGGCTCAATTGGTGGTAGCAGAAAGTATTCCCCAAGAGGATATGGCTCAAGCGGCGCGTATCTTCGTTGAGGGGGAGGATGCCAGTAGCAAGGGTGAAGAAGAAATCAACTCGCTTGCTAACACCGAAGTTTCACCCATCTGGAAAGTAGGTGGTTGCGTTGTTTGGAACCAAGTTGCAAAAGAAACACAGGCAATCTATGAAATTACTGAAATTGGTGATGACGATTGGGCGACGATTTGCGCGATCGCATGTCGCTTTCCCCTACCAGACCAGAAACTGCTCCAATGCCGAGTACCGCTATGGCAGCTAGAACCTTTATCGGAAGAACCAACTAAAGCATTTGATGCTAGTGGACAATTGCTAGCAATCGGAGATCGCATCAAAATCCATCGCGACACCGAACCGGGGACAGAAGGAATTGTGCAAGCGCTTTATCCTGAAGGAGAGGCTCTTCTTCCCTACGCCCAAGTGTATCTAGACAACGGCAAAAACGAAACCCTCGAAGCTGCAAAACTGGAGAAGTTAGACGCTTCATCTATTACTACTCAGGAAGAATGGCAACTAGAAACCGATTTATCATTGGAAGAACTAACCACCCGAATCAATGAAGGTCACGATCGATTTGAGCAGCTTTGCGAAGTCAGGGAGCAACTTTACCGAGAGAGTTTGCTGGTAGCGCGAAATAATGGGCTGCTTCTGTTGGCGGCTAAAGCCAAAGTGAAACGGCTACCTTCCGCCCGCTGGTTGCCTTGGTTAGAAGCGAATTGCCCCAAAATTGCCGAACGCACGGCTCAGAAATACATGCAGCTAGCCAAGAAGTGGGAGGAGTTTGTGGAAAAATCCGCCTCCGAAGGCGGATTTTCCCCAACCATCGATCAAGCGCTGAAACTGGTTAGCTCTCGATCTTCTCCAAACAGCACAGTTGCCAATAACCATTCGTGCCAGGTTAAGAAA
>DNGJ01000043.1 GCA_003486305.1 Cyanobacteria bacterium UBA11371 | reverse complement strand
GCGAAGGCAGCAGCGGCGGCAGCGACGAGAGCGGCGGCAGCGGCGGCGGTGGTGCAGGTTTAGGTGGCGCTATTTTCATCCGGGCTGGTTCCCTCACCCTAAACAACACCACCTTCAACAACAACTCTGCCACAGGCGGCACAGGCGGTAACAACGGTAAAGGTAAAGGCGGCGCAATTTTTGCCGTCACTTCTGCCCTAGCGTCACAAGCAGGCGTCCCCACTGCCCCCACCGTTACTGCTAATGCCCTACCCGGTTTCAGCGGCAATACCGCCGCTCAAAATGCAGGCAATAGCAACGCAGCCAACACCTTTGTCGATAGCGCTGACTTCTACGGCACTATTACCGTTACAACTCCCAACACCGCCCCCAGTTTTACCGGCAACGCCACATTAGCCGCCGTTAATGAAGATGCTGCTAACCCTGGCGGTGCAACCATCACCAGCCTGTTTGGTTCTCTGTTCAACGACCCAGGCGGTACGCTTGCGGGTATTGCCGTTGTCGGCAATGCGGCTAACACCTTAACCGAAGGCCGATGGCAATATTCCACCGACGGCACAAACTGGTTTGATATCGCTACAAATATCAGCGACAGCAGCGCTTTAGCTGTTTCTGCCTCAACGAGTGTGCGCTTTCTTCCCGCACTCAACTACAACGGTACGCCCCCAGCTTTAACCGTCCGCGCCATTGACAATACCTACAGCGGCGGTTTCACCAGCGGTTCTACAGCGGTATCTATTAACGCTACAACCAATGGGGAAACAACACCTATTGCAGCCAGCACCAATACCTTGGGAACTAGCATTACCCCAGTTAACGACGCACCCGTTAACATCCTACCGAGCCGAAGCCAGCCAATTAGCATTCCCGATTTTGGTGGAACTAGCCCCTATCCAGCGCCGATTACGGTTTCTGGAGTGACGGGGAACATCACCAACCTCACCGTCACCCTCAATAACGTCAGCCATACCTTCCCAGATGATATTGATATTCTGTTAGTCGGCCCTGGGGGACAGAATGTGCTGCTAATGTCCGATGCGGGGGGAAATGCTGACCTCAACAACGTCACCCTGACCTTTGACGATAGCGCAGCGGCATTTCTGCCGAATAGCAGTCAAATTACGGCAGGTACTTATAAGCCCACCGACTTTGAAACCGGCGATACCTTCAATGCACCCGCACCCGCAGGCCCTTATGGGACAGCCCTCTCCGCCTTCAACGGCAGCGACCCCAACGGCACTTGGAACTTGTATGTTGTTGATGATTTTGGCGGTGATTCAGGAAGTATTGCAGGTGGCTGGAGTCTGAACCTCACCACGGGAAGTAATACCACCAACGAAGATACTTCCCTCGTCTTCTCCTCCGCCAACAACAATCAAATCTCAGTCTCCGATGTTGATTCGGCAGCAGTTACCGTTAACTTATCCATCACCAACGGTACTCTGTCTTTCAATGGATTAGTCGGAACGGGAAATGGCACGAGTAACCTCAGCTACACGGGTACGCTTGCCGATGTCAACGCCGCCCTCAACGGTTTAACCTACGCGCCCACGGCTAACTTTAACGGCAATAGCGTCCTCACTATTACCAGCAACGACGGTACATTAACAGATACCGATACCGTCAACATTACCGTCAACCCAGTTAACGACGAACCAAGTTTTACCCCAGGGGCAAATCAAACCGTAACCGCAAATGCCGGACAGAAAACCGTTACCAACTGGGCAACTGGTTTTAATCCTGGCCCTGCGGACGAAGCGAGTCAAACAGCCCTAGCTTACAACATCGTCGGCAATACCAATCCGGGCATCTTAACTCAAATTGCGATTGACCCCGCAACGGGTGCGCTGACTTATACCCCCGTTTCTTCTATTGCCACTCCTGAAACAACAACTATTAGCGTTCAAGTTCAAGACAGTGGTGGTACAACAAACGGTGGCGACGATACATCTCAAATCCAAACCTTTACCATCACCGTTAATCCCATCCCCAATGTCAGCATCAACGATATCAGCGTCTCCGAAGCAAGCAATGCCGAATTTGCTATTACTTTAGACCGAGCCAGTAGCGAAACCGTTACGGTTAATTACACCACGGCTAATGGAACTGCAACGGCGGGTAGCGACTACACCGACACTACCAACACCGTCACGTTTAATCCAGGGGAAATTAGCAAAAATATCTCGATTCCCGTCACTAACGATAGTTTAGATGAAGAAAACGAAACCTTTAACGTCACTCTAAGCAGTGCAACCAACGCCAATATTACCGATAACCAAGGCGTTGCCACAATTAACGATGACGATAATCCACCCACTATTTCGATTAGCAATACCTCTTTGACTGAAGGAACGGGTGGAACAACAAACGCAGTCTTTACTGTTAACTTAAGTGCAGCCAGCGGACAAGCTGTTACCGTTGACTACGCCACAGCAGGCAGCACGGCTGTTGAAGGAGATGACTATTCTCTCACAACGGGAACCATCACCTTTGACCCAGGCGATATTACCAAAACCGTCACAGTTTCAGTTATTGGCGATAGTTTAGACGAATTCGATGAAACCTTCCGACTCAATTTAACCAACCCCACAAACGCCACTCTTTCTACCAACGGCGCCGAAGCAACTATCGTAGATAACGATAACCCGCCAAATATTTCAATTGCTAGCACCGCCGCAGTTGGTGAACTCGATCGCACGGCAATCGTTCAAGTTAGCTTAGATGCACCGAGTGGCAAAACTGTTACCGTCAATTACAACACGTCAAATGGCAGCGCAAATGCTCCTGGAGATTATACCGCTGCGTCTGGAACTTTAACCTTCAATCCAGGGGAAACCAGCAAATTGATTCAGGTGAACGTTAATAGCGACAACATTAGCGAAAACAACGAAACATTTAACGTCACCTTAAGCAATGCCAACAATGCCAATATTACCAATGCCACCGGAGTTGTCACGATTAGCGATGGCGATTTGCCGCCGTTAGTAGTTGTTAATGATATTGAGATCGCCGAAGGTACGGGTGGCACAACAAATGCCATTTTTACCGTCAATCTTCTCGGTAATAGCGAACAAACGGTTACAGTTAACTACAATACGTCCAACGGTACGGCAATTGCAGGTAGCGATTATACAGCAACAACGGGTAACCTTACTTTCAACCCCGGACAAACCAGGAAAACTATTACCGTTCCCATCAATACCGATAGTTTAGATGAATTTGACGAAACGTTTAACGTCAATTTGACGAGTGCAACTAACGCCATCATTCTCGATAATTTCGGCGGCATTGCGACGATTAACGATGATGACGCCCCGCCGACGGTTTCAATTAACGATCTTACCTTTGTAGAAGGTACAGGTGGCACGACGAATGCGGTATTTACTCTAACGCTTTCTGCTGCTAGCGGCAAACCGATTACCGTCAATTACAAAACAGTTGATGATAATGCTACTTCTCCAGCCGATTTTACTGCTGCTAATACTAGCGTCACGTTTAATCCAGGAGAAATTACCAAAACCGTCACCGTTCCCATTAATCCCGATAGCATCGATGAAATTAACGAAACCTTCAGCGTCGAATTAACATCGGGAACTAACGTCACAATTGCCGATGACCAAGGTTTTGCGACGATTATCGATGATGACAATCCACCCACTATTTCGATTGGCGATATTACGCTGCAAGAAGGCACGGGTGGCACAAGAGAAGCCGTGTTGACGGTGAATTTATCATCGGTCAGTGGCAAACAAATTACGGTTAATTACAACACTGCCAACGGCACGGCAATTGGCGGCAATGATTACACCAATTTAGAAGGGACGCTGACATTTAATCCTGGGGATATTAGCAAGCAAATTCGCATTGCTGTGAATCCTGATGCTAGTTTTGAACCTGATGAAACGTTTACGGTTAATTTAAGTCAGCCGACGAATGCAACTATTGCCGATAACCAAGCAATTGTCACTCTCACAAACGATGACAATATCCCTCAAATTTCCATCAACGATGTCACATTGAGTGAAGGTACAGGGGGGACAAGAAATGCCGAGTTTACGATTAGTTTAAGTGCGCCCAGCACTCAGACTGTTACCGTTAACTATGCCACGTCGAACGGTAGTGCGATCGCCCCAGAAGACTACACTGCTGTTACTGCAACTGGGATTACCTTCAATCCTGGAGAAACTAGCAAAACTATCTCGGTTGCCATTAATACCGATAGCATCCAAGAAACTACCGAAACTTTCACCGTCAATTTAACGGGTGCAACGAATGCAGCGATCGCCGATAACCAAGGCGTCGCGACAATTAACGATGATGACAATCCGGTTAGCATTTCTATCAGCGATGTCAGCGTTACCGAAGGCACGGGTGGCACAACAAACGCTGTCGTTACCGTTAGTTTAAGCGGGATTAGCGGACTTCCGGTGACGGTAAATTATGCTACCTCTGATGGCACTGCCAATGCTGGTAGCGATTATACTGCGATCGCTTCCTCTCTAACATTCAACCCAGGTGAAACCAGCAAAACCATCACCGTTGCAATTAACCCCGATACCCTCCAAGAACCCCTCGAAACCTTCAACGTCAGTTTAACGGGTGCAACCAACGCCACGATTGCGGATAATACGGGGATTGTAAGTATTATCGACGACGATAGACCTACTCAAGTCGATGAGGATTGTTTCTGCGACAATTTGGTGCGTCCCAATATCGATTCTATCTCCGGCTTAGACAATGCCCCCAATTTCGTCACCGCCGCTAATTCGGGTAGCGATTTGGACGATACTCTCATCGGTACAAACGCCAACGACCAATTAAACGGCTTTGGCGGTAACGATTGGATCTTCGGATTGCAAGGTAACGATAATATCCTTGGCGGTACTGAGAACGATACGATTTATGGCGGTCAAGGGCGCGACTGGATTTTAGGCGAAGCAGGAAATGACTGGATCAAGGGCGACTTTGGCGGCGACTGGATTAACAGCGGTCTAGGTAATGATACGGTCTATGGAGGTCAAGGAAACGACTTCGGGCGGGGCGGGAAAAACGACGATTTGATGTTCGGCGACAACGGCGACGATACCTTCGGAGGCGACAAGGGCAACGATACGCTCTACGGTGGGGCCGACAACGGAAGGGACTTGCTGTTTGGCGGGGGGGAGAATGACTTGCTTTTGGGCAATCAAGGCAACGATACCCTCGTGGGCGACGAGGGCAACGATACGGTACGAGGGGGTCAAAATGATGACATTGGGTTTGGGGATGCAGGCGATGATGTCTTGTATGGCGATCGCGGCAACGATAGTCTGTGCGGTGACGATGGCAACGATACGCTGTACGGTGGTAACGGTAGCAGCATTCCCATCGTCGATAATGGCGAACAAGATTGGCTGTGCGGTGGGAAAGGGAATGACTTGTTATTCGGCAACGAAGGGCGAGACAATCTCAACGGCAGCGAAGGCGACGATACGCTTTACGGTGGTAAAGATGATGACATCATTACTGGAGGGGCTGGAAGCGATCGCTTGTTCGGAGATCTCGGTCAAGATCAGTTGCGGGGCGGGGAAGGAAGCGACTTTTTTGCTTTGACAAGGAGTACTGGTACAGATGTAATTCTCGATTTTACCGATGGTGAAGATCTGTTGGCTTTAAGGGGTGGCTTGACATTCGCACAACTGAATTTGATTGATAGCAACGGTAGTGCTTTGATCGGGGTGCAAAGTAGCGGTGAGATTCTGGCAATTTTACCGGGAGTTCAAGCTAGTTTGCTGGGACAGCAGGATTTCATTTCGTTTGTTTAAGGTGGCGATCGCTAAAGCCAGAAACCCGGTTTTTTCGATCGTACCTGCGCCAATTTTCTGAAACGCCCCCAGCCCCCAGCCTAAAGGCTGGGGCTACACAAACGAAGCCTGCCTACGCAGGCTGTAAGAATTTTAGCCCGCGTAGGCGGGCTTTGTTTGTCTAGCGATACCCTTAAGGGTATCGGCTTTATGATTTGCAAAACCGGGTTTCTGTGCATACTTCAATCAGTAGATGCAGAATCCCTGATGCAAATAGGTACAATCGACATTGCAAGGAAAGATCCGCAGTGTGAAGGGAAGCCGCGAGTATGGAATTTGTGTCCGATCCGCCAATAGATGTTAAAATCCGCAAAATGAAGGAGCGGGTGCGCTGGCAAGAACCTCCTCTGGTCAAACGGGGTATCGATCAAACCCGTATGGTAATCCAAGATGGCGCGGCGGAAGATGGAGAATTTTCTTTTTTAGTTATAGGCGATAGTGGCTCGGGTGCCCACGGGGGAGATAATCCCCAGCGACGAGTTGCCCAACTGATGTTGCAACAAGGCGGAGGTTGCCGTTTTGTGCTGCATACGGGGGATGTGATTTATCTGGTGGGTTCTAGCGAGTATTACTTGCAAAACTTTATTCAACCTTACCAGGAATTTTTGGTGGGTGGGGAAGATCCGAAACGGATTGATAGCGATCGCATGATCTTTAAGTTACCCTTTCTCCCCGTCCCCGGCAATCACGATTATTACGATTTACCCATCGTATATGGTGTTCTAGCACAAGCGACTTGGCCTTTGCGCCGTCTGTTGCGCTCTAAAATCGATTTAGATATTGGCTGGCACGGTTCGTTTCAAGGTAAGGCTTATGCTAAGGCATTTCTAGATTACCTGCTGGCGTTCAATAATGAAGGGGAATTAAGCCGTCATTTAGATAGTCATTACACGGCTAGTACTGACACGGGACGCTGTTTAGTTTACCAACCTGGACGCTTTACTAAATTACCTAACCGCTATTACACGTTTCGTTATGGCGGCATCGATTTTTTTGCCCTCGACTCGAATACTTTTAACGCACCCGCACCCCTACCCCATACTAAAGAAGGGGACAACTACCGCCGCGAGTTAAACCAACTCAAAAATGACTTGGAGCGGGAAAAATTGGAAATTCTCGAAGCATCTGCTAAGCTTAATCCCGACTCTCCCGAAGATGCCGAACAACTCGACGATTTACGAGCGAAATTAGAGCAAATTGATGAAGTTACAATCGATATTGAGAAACAATTGGTAGCCAATGACAAAACGACCACGGATTTTGAACAATTGGAATGGTTGCGTCAAAGGCTAATCGAATCTTGGCATACAAAAGAAGTGCGCGGGCGCGTGGTTTATTTTCACCATCCCCCCTATGTAACTGAAGCGACTAAGTGGCATCAGGCGCAAACTCTAGCAGTGCGCCATCGCATTCGTTGGGTGTTGGATAAAGTGGCGAAAGATGTGGGAAATCTTGCCCAAGATCGTCCAATTGTGGATTTATTATTGAGCGGTCACGCCCACTGTTTGGAATATCTTCGCACGGGGAATACGGGATATGCTGACTCTAATTTAAACTGGATTGTTTGCGGGGGTAGCGGTCACAGTTTGCGCCGTCAGCGCACAGAAGGACCAGAATTGATGGAAACTTTTAGAGATGGCGAGAAGCAGGTTTCGGTTAAAGTAGCAGATTCTTTACTTTTTGTCGGTCGCAACGGTCAAGGATTGCAAAAGCGACGCCCCTATTCTTGTTTGCGAATCGACGTGTTTGATGGGTGTCCGCCTAAGTTTGTTGTCCGACCTTTGATTGCCGAATTATCTCAAAGAAAGTGGAGCGATCGCCAACTCGATCCCTTTACTGTTTTAAATGCGGAAGCCAACCCCATCCGCTCCGGACTTACCCAGTGATATCATGTCCGCAAGCGTTGGGCATCGCGCGGGGGGGCGGGTTTATGAACGCAATTCGCCTTTGAGCAAAAATTACTGGTAAAACCCGCCCCTACAACACTATTAACTATACGAGTCCGATACTTAAGGACATGATATGACATTATATATCGTGGTTGCGGTGCCGTACTCTCGTATCGGTTGTGCATATTTTCAGGTTTTGTAGGGGCGGGTAATACATGCCAATTTCTCAGGAAAACAGACAATTTTTATAAACCCGCCCCGCGGGTGCCGATGCCCGTATGCAATACTGACTTTATCATGCCGCTTCTTGAGTTGCTGCTTGAGTTAGCTCGAAGATAATATCAAGGCGAAAGTTATCTACTAAATCGATTAAAGCTACCTTTAAAGCTTCCTGGGACTTGGGGATTTGATCGAGCAGTGCGAGAATCTTTTCATCTTGACAGGTTTCGGCGGCTTCATTTAGCTGAGCGATCCATTCTTTTGGCATCACAGCTAAAGCTTCAGGGGTGAGTTGTTCAATGGTTTCTCCCGTCGGGGAAGTTGGTTGCACTTGCGCTTGATAAGTATATAACACGCCCAGATGATCGGCAATTTTTTCAAACAATAGGTTTTCTTGGAACGGTTTACTAATGAAATCATCACAGCCTGCTTTGAGAATAGCTTCTCGCTGCAAGTCAAACACGCTGGCGGTTAAGGCAATAATGACTGTTTCCTTTCCGTTTGGCGCTTGCTTAATCAATTTTGTTGCCTCAAAACCATCCATTACCGGCATCCTGATATCCATCAAAATTAGATGGGGTTGCCAACTCTTCCATAGGTTAACTGCTTCTTGACCGTTAACAGCTTCTGCTACTTGAAAGCCTACTGATGTCAATAGTTTTACCAGCAAAAGCCGATTGGTTAAATTATCTTCTACAATCAGAATGCGATATTTTCTTTGGTTGGGTGCTAATTGAATTATCCGTCCGGTTGTTTGTTCAATCTTAATGTCAGTCGATTGAGCCAGCTTCACCGGAATATCAAATTTAAAAGTAGAACCTTTACCGATTTGACTGTTGACTGTGAGTTCGCCCCCCATCAGTTGAACAAATTTGCGACTGATGGGTAAACCTAAACCCGTGCCTTCGTTATATCTCCTACTGCTCGTGCTTTGGATAAAGGGGAGGAACAAAATTTCTATTTCTTCTGGATGAATACCGGGGCCTGTGTCTTGTATTTCAATGAATAATTGATAATGGGTTATGGGTAATTGTTTCTGTTGAACCAACTGGGCTTTGATTCGCAATGTTACTTGACCCGATTCGGTAAATTTAGTGGCATTATCTAGCAAATTAATTAAAACTTGACGTAATTTTGCTTCGTCGGTTTGCACGTATTGAGGAAGTTCTTCGGAGCATTCAATCAGGAGTTGCAAGCCTTTGGATGAGGCTCGGATGCAGAACATTTCTTCCATACTCGCAAGCAGGCGATGCAAATCGAAACTGGTTTCGCTGAATTTAATTTTGCCCGCTTCGATTTTGGACATATCTAAAATATCGTTGATCAATCCCAGCAAATGTTCGCCAGAATTCATAATAATATTGAGATATTCCCGGTCTTGCGTAGATAGGGAAGAATTGCGTTGCATCACTTGGGCAAAGCCTAAAATGGCATTGAGCGGCGTTCTTAATTCGTGGCTCATGTTTGCCAAGAATTCGCTTTTGGCATGATTGGCAACTTCGGCGGCTTCTTTTGCTTGTTGCAGTGCTTCTTCTACCTGTTTGCGATCGCTTATATCTATCGCCGTCCCAAATAACTTGACAACTTCTCCCGCTTCGTTTATAATTGCTTCCCCCTTAGCTCCCAAGCAGCGGATTTCACCGGAGGGACGAAAAAAGCGAAAATCGATGTCGTAGGGAATTCCGGATGCGATCGCTCGCTGTACGTGCCATTCAAACATCTTGCGGTCATCGGGATAAACTTTTTCTAAAAGTTCGGGGTAAGTTGGCTCAGAGCCGCTGGGATCTAAACCAAAAATGCGGAAAAGTTCCTCAGACCAACTAAACTTTTGAGTCATAAAGTTATATTCCCAATTACCCATATGGGCAAGTCTTTGAGCAGCTGCCAAATTCGCTTCGGAAGTGCGGAGTTTTTCTTCGGCAATTTTGCGCTCGGTAATATCTTCAGAAATTCCCAACAAATACTGCGGTTTTCCATTCGCGTCCCTAATTCCTATCTTTTTGGTATGCAGTATTCTTTTGCCTTTATTTTTAGTTTGCAGCGGTTCTTCTGGAATATCTAAGACTTCTTCACTCGCCAACACTTCCCGGTCTTTAGCGACGAAAAATTCAGCTTCTTCGGGCGGAAAAAAATCATAGTCATTTTTCCCAATTAACTCTTCGCGAGCATAACCAATTAGTTCTTCACCGGCTTTGTTAAAGCTGACAAACCTCAAATGCTCTGCATCTTTAACAAAAATCATGTTCGGGATATTTTCTACGATCGAGTCAACGAAAGCTCTCGCCGATTGCATCTCGGCATCTACTCGCTGGCGCTCTTCAATTTCAGCTTGCAGCCGGACATTTTGCTCGGCTAATTGCTTCGCCAACCGACTAATTCGCAGTTGAGTTTCGACCCGCGCTATCACTTCATCGGCTTGAAACGGTTTGGTAATATAGTCTACGCCGCCACTCGCAAAAGCTTTCACCTTATCAAAGACTTCGTGCAAAGCGCTGACAAAGATAACGGGGACATCTTTGGTTTTTGATGAAGCTTTTAGCTTCGCGCAAACTTCATAGCCATCCATTTCTGGCATCAAAATATCCAGCAAAATTAAGTCGGGTGGCGTTGATTGCGCCGACTGAATTGCTAGTTTACCGCTGGGGGCGGGGCGCACTTTATACCCGGCAGAAGACAAAAGCTCGCTCAATAAATTCAAATTGGCGGTGATATCATCCACCACCAGTATATTTCCTTTAAATGAAGTAATTTTATCCTGAATCATGTTTCGTCTGTTGGCGGGTTGGTTAAAGCTAATAGCTGCTCAAACTGAAAGTCTTTAGCCAAAGAAGCTAAAGCAAGGGCGAGGGCGGGATCGTGGGTTTGGATGCGCTCAATATAGGTGTTTATCGTCTCCACATCTAGATCGATTATGGCTTGGCGAAAGTTAGCAATCAAATCGGCAGGTAAAGCAGCGATCGCAGATAAACTCAAAATATCTGATGAGCTTGCTGTCGAGTCAATAGCAGCACTCTGTGGCTCGTAAAGATATTGCACCCCGATATGTTTGTGCAGAGCATCCAAAATCTCTGTGGTCAGGAACGGTTTGCAGATAAAATCATCGCAACCCGCAGCCAGGATTGCGGATCGCTCTTGTTGTAAGCTACTAGCAGTCAAAGCAACGATCGCCGTCTCCTGACCTTTGGCGGTGGCTTTAATTCGTTTAGTCGCCTCAATACCATCCATAATCGGCATCCGCATATCCATGAAGATTAACTGCGGCTCAAAAGCTTGCCAAATTTCAATTGCTTCAACGCCGTTGCTAGCTTGTTGCAGTGCAAAACCAAAGCGAGAAAGCAACTTAAACAGCAGTTGGCGGTTATCCCGGTTATCATCCACGATCAGGATGCGATATTCTGCTTGGTTGGCTGCTAATGCGATCGCGCGGCGGGTGGATGGTAAGCGTTCGATCGAGGCGGGAGCAATTGCTTGAGCCTCAATCTCAAACTTAAAAATACTCCCCTTCCCCACTCGCGAGCTAACCGTCATTTCACCCTTCATCATCTCTACAAAGAAGCGGCTAATTGTCAACCCCAAACCCGTCCCTTCCTGAGCTTCTTTACCTGCTTTTGTTTGCACAAACGCTTCAAATAATGTTTTTAATTCCTCTGGCGCAATCCCGCAACCAGTATCTTCAACTTCAAAATGCAATCGGTAATTGGTAATGTTTTGCTTGTCTTCCTCCCTGGTAGAAAGGATGAAGGCGGGTGACTCATTTTTTGTTACCAACCCTACCCGCACCGCTACACTACCTGAAGAGGTAAACTTAATCGCGTTAGCAATCAGGTTAATCAAGACTTGGCGCAACTTTACCTCATCGGTGCGGATGTGTTGGGGAACATCTGGAGTTTTATTGAACGCCAAGTGCAATTGTTTTTCCTGAGCCTTGAGTTGGAACATATTTTCCAAGTCTAATAGCAGGCGGTGCAAGTCGAAGTTAACTTCGTTGATCGTTGTGCGTCCGGCTTCAATTTTGGCTAAATCTAATACTTGATCGATCAGGGCGAGCAAGTGTTCCCCACTGCGAGTAATGATGCCGAGGCTATCAGCGTGTTCTGGGGAGATGTTGCGATCGCAACTCATCAACTGGGCAAAACCGAGAATCGCGTTGAGCGGACTACGTAATTCGTGGCTCATATTCGCCAAAAAAGTACTTTTAGCTTCGCTTGCTGCCAAAGCCGCTTTCTCCGCTCGTTTTCGCTCCTCAATTTCCCGCTGTAATTCCAAAGTCCGCTCTTGCACCTGCTGCTGTAAAATTCGATTGTAATCTGCTAATAGTTTCTCTGCCTGTTTGCGTTCGGTAATGTCAGCAAAGGCATTGATCGAATATATAATATTTCCTTTGGCGTCGAAAATCGGTGTAGATATCACCTCCAAAGGTATAATTTTTCCATCGCCATGAAACTCTATATTATCAATTTTGACAGTTTCACCGTTTAAAGCGCGCAAAGCTGGCATTTGTTCCGTGGGGTATATTTGATCGGTTCCCGCAATATAGATTTGATATGTTGACCCTATTTCTTCCGGTGTAGTTTCAGGTCTAGCACCTTGACCGAGTATATGCCGTCCCGTCTGATTAATGTAAGAGATTTGACCATTGGGAGAAAATACAGTTATCCCAACGGGTACAGCTTCTAAAAATTGCATCAACTTGTTCTCGCTTTCGCGCAACTCGGCATAAAGTTTAGCATTTTGAATTGAAATAGCCGCTTGGGAAGATAACAAATTCAAAACTTCTAGTCGCTGCGGCGTAAAAGCCCCAGTCGTCAGATTGTTTTCTAGATAAAGAATACCCACCAAGTGGCCTTGATTTAACAGCGGCGTACATAAAATAGATTTAGGTTGCCGTTCGATAATGTAGGGATCTTCAGCAAAATCATCTACCTTCGCCGCATCATCTAAAACCAGACTCTTTTGCGTGCGGATTACATAGTTAACAATTGCAGTAGACAGTATCGATTCCCCGATCGGGAGCGATTCTAAAACCTGGACTTGCTCGCATTCAATCGTTCCCGATGCCTCAATTGCCCATTGTTCTCCCCGCTGTTGCAGAATCAAATAACCTGTTTGCGCCCCCGCATTTTCAATCGCAATTTTCATCATTTTGGCTAACAATTCTCCCAGGACAATTTCACCCGAAAGCGCTTGGGAAGCTTTGAGGACGCTGTTTAAATCTAAAGCACTCGATGCAGTCGTGCTACTGTTTGAAGTCGTTGGAGAAATCTGGGGAATTCTGAGGGACTTTTGAGCCAACAACTGTGGATAGCGTTGTTCTAAATCCTTTACCTTATTAGTTGCTTGCCAGCGCAGGTAACCATAGTGAGCTTCAGTCATATAAGTTTGGGCAAACTTCTCCATTCCCCGCGCCAGATAAAATTCTGCCGCTAACTCATAAGCTAATGCTTCTTCGTGAAGATATCCGTTTGTGAGAGCGCCTTGAATCGCGCGTTCGTAAAAAAACGCCGCCGACCAATTATCCCCTAAAACTCTGGCCTTTTCTGCTGCGACTAAATCGTACTTGTGCTGATAATTCATCGGCGCATGGTCGGCCCATTTTTTCAGTTTTTCCTGGTTAATATCTACTTTTTGGAGATATTCTATTTGCTCGTTGCTTGAAGCGTTGGGATAGTGGGAAAGCAGAGCCAGAGAAGAGTAGAAAGGCAGTTGGGTAATCGCCAACAACCCGACCAAACCAGGTTGGTATTGTTCGGCTTCGGATGCGATCGCAACTGCTCGAGCGTAATCTTTAAAAAAATAACTTATAATAGTTTTTAGCGTATGAAAAGTATAGAGAAAGCTAAGGGTATTATTTTCTACGATCCCTGCCAGCATTTCTTCAGTTATACCAAGGTTTATATCCGGATTTTTAGCGATAAAAAAACTAACATACTGACTCCATAGCTCGTTAACGTTGAGTTGCAAATCTTGTTTTAGATTCTGGATTAAGCTACAAGATTGCCGGTGTTGTTCGCCGACATACTCCAAAGGCTCTCCTACTAATAAAAGATTGATGCAATAGTTAAGCGAAGCATAACAAGCAAATTCTATATCGCCGGTTTCTAGACCAATTTTAACGGTTTCCCGCAAAGGTTCTAACGATTTTCTGGCAGCCTCTTTCCAGTGGATAATAAAAGAATTAAATTTGTTGTAAACGCGGCATTTTATTTCTTCGGCATCAAATTTATCTAATACCCTTAAAGAAAGTTTGCCAAATTGATATCCCAACTCGATATCTTCGAGTACTCCACATAAAAGTAAGCCATACAAAGCATAAGCATAAGCAGCCAGGGACGAATTCCCATAGTTGATACATAGATCGACCATTGTGAATGAAATCTGTAGCAACAACGGTAAATTGGTAGAATAAGCAGGAGCGAATAGCATCATTAAGATCCGCATAGCTTCCTGCTTATAGGGATCGGTCATTTCTGGCAGGTTGTATAATTCCTCCACCGACAGGGTTTGAGGTTGCGACAAGCTCAGGGCTACTCCCAGAATTTCTAGCACTTCCAACCCAGTTTCTATCGCCGTTTGCAATTGGTTTTGAGCGCTATAAAACAAAATTCGCGTTCCATAAACTTTGATTTTATCTAGTACCGTTTTTGCTCGCTTCAAAACAACATCAGATAGAGTTTCTGCTTGGTTGTAGTTAGTATTTAAGTACTCGGCTTCAACGGCTTCGACGTAGAGATTTAGCGTCAATTCATACTCGGTTTCCCAGCTATTTTCTGCCAAAATTTCCCGCCCCAAATTCAAATATCTTACGGCTGCATCATAAGCGGTTGCTGCTTTTGCTTTTTTCCCCGCTATCAAGTTCAATCTGGCTATTTGATTTCGTTCTTCTCGATTCGTTACAAGTTCAACGCCAAGATTGAAATGATCGACAATTTTAAATATCTCTTCTGATAGCCGTTCGCTTGAGCTATTCTGCCACAGCAATCGACCGATTTGTAATTGTATTGCTTTTTTATCTTGATCTGCTATTAAAGCATAAGCAGCTTGTTGAATGCGGTCATGCCCAAATTTGTAGCTGGAAATTAAAAGTTGCTCGTTTAGTTCTGCCGTCGGCAATATTACCCCTAATTGAACGGCATATAGAAGAATTTTGTCGATCGATTCTAAAGATTCTTTACTAATTATTGAAAGGGTATTTAAGTCGAATTTTTCTCCTATACAAGCGGCAATGCGTAACATGCTTTGAGTAGAAACAGGCAGTTTTTTTAATTTGCTTATCATCAATTCTACTACATTATCCGTGAACCCCATTGCCTCAATCCGAGCTAAATCCCATTTCCATCTTGGCTGAGAAACGTCTGGATTAAAGACAATCAGGTTTTCTGCATAAATAGCTTTTAAAAATTCATTAATAAAAAAAGGATTTCCCCCTGTTTTTCGCCCAACTAATTTTGCCAAACCTTTAACATTTTTAACTGAACTGTGCAGCGTATCTGCTATGATCTGGCTGATACAATCGAGTGCTAAAGGGGCTAAGGTAATTTGATTGATAATTGCGCCTTGCTTGCGTAAATCCTCAAGGGTTATCATCAAGGGATGGTTGGAGTTAACTTCGTTATCCCGATATGCCCCAATCGCAAACAAATATGGAGTTTTTGCCTCGGTCATTATTAGTTGAATTAATTTCAGCGTGGCGGCGTCTGCCCATTGTAAATCATCGAGAAAGATTGCTAATGGATGTTCAAGAGAGCAAAAGACCCCAATAAATTTTTGGAACACCAAGTTAAAGCGATTTTGCGCTTCTGTTGGTCCCAATTCGGGTAGGTTGGGTTGTTTTCCCACAATCAATTCTACTTCGGGAATCACATCAATAATTACCTGTCCATTAGCACCCAAAGCCGATAATATTTTGCCTCGCCATTGGTTTAACTGCTCTTGACTTTCGGTTAACAGTTGCCGCACCAATCCAGCCAAGGCATTAACAACAGCAGAATAGGGTATATTTCGCTTAAATTGGTCGAATTTTCCCGAAATGAAATAGCCTTTTTGTTTAGTTATAGGTTTATAAAGTTCGGCGACAAGTGCTGATTTTCCAATTCCAGAATAACCCGCTACTAGCATCATTTCGTTTCGGGAATGGGAACCTTTTTCTTCTCCGGCGACTCTTTCAAAGGCAGCTAGTAAAGTTGCAACTTCTTTCTCCCTACCATAAAGTTTTTGGGGAATTTGAAATTTATCTGAAATATCTTGAGAACCTAGCGGGAATTCTTCAATTCGACCCGTTGTTTCTAACTGTATGAGACATGCTTCTAAATCTGCTCGGATTCCCCAAGCACTTTGATATCGTTCCTCAGCGGTTTTTGCCATCAGTTTCATCACAATATCTGAAACTGCTTTAGGCACATCCTGCTCTGTTAAAATATGCGGAGTAACTGGCTGTTTGGCGATATGACAATGCACTAATTCCAGCACATCTGTAGTAGTAAAAGGTAGTTTTGCTACGAGCAGTTCGTAGAAGGTAACGCCAAGGGAGTAAAAGTCGGTGCGGTAATCTAGAAAACGGTTCATCCTTCCCGTTTGTTCTGGGGAAATATAGGCTAAAGTGCCTTCTAAAACATTAGGATGAGACAAGCTGGGGTTAGTGCGCGTTAATCGAGTGGCAATGCCAAAGTCGATAATTTTAACTTCCCCAGTTCTTGGGTTTAAAACGATATTACCTGGATTAATATCTTTGTGTATAATATTAACCGCGTGAATTTGACCCAAAATGTCGGTAATTTTGATAGCGAGGCGCAAGAATTCCGCTAAGGGCATCGGGAAAGTTAGACCTAACCCCTTCTCGTAGGAGGGGCTAGGGGGAGGTGATAAGGGGGGAGAGACGATCAATTTGTGTAAAGATTCTCCGCCAAAATCTTCCAGGATAATGACTAGAGTTCTTTGGTACTCTTGCAAGTCGTAAGCTTTGATGACTCCTTGTATATTGAACGAGCGAGTGATTTCATATTCCTGCTTGTAGCGCACCAGTTGGGCTGGGGTGGGGTAGTCTTGTTTGAGCAGCTTCAGAATTACAGGGGTGTTATCGGGTTTTCTTATAGCTCGATAAACATAGGAATTAGCGCTTTCGTAAATTTTGTCTTGAACGACAACGTTTGCTAAAGAAATCATAAATTTAATTTTCGCAAGGGATTTTAAAAAAAAAGACAGAATCGATCGGGGTTAGGCGTATTATTTATATGTAGCACTTTTAGTGAAAGGCTTTCTTAGCACAAGATTTACCAGGAGCGATCGCAAGCAAAGAAAACCTGGAGAAGAACCGGCGAATTGAGTGTATTTGAGTCAACCCTAAAAGCCGTAGGTTTACCGTTTCGCCTGCTGCATATTTTTGCCTCTGGGAAATCAAGGCAGAGGTTACCGTAAAGCCAGATTTGCAGGGTGAAGCGGGTTGTTTGGCTGAAGCATTTTGTCGGTAACAAAAACTACCGCAGGCGAGACTTAATATTTTGGCAGTGGATGGAATGCGATCGCATCAACCAGGTGGGCAGGGGGGCAGGTGGGCAGAGGGGCAGGTGGGCAGGGGTGCAGGTGGGATTGTAAAAAAGATTTGCTGACATCTTACCCGCACTCGTATGCTCACCCGCTCACCCGCACTCGTATGCTCACCCGCTTTGGCGTCGCTAGGAACTTACTTTCCGGCACTCACCTGTGCGAGTAAAGCCATTACTGCACTGCGACTGAGTTTCTCTTCGCCGTGCGCCAGGGCGTCCAGGGTAGCGTAAGCCAAAGTCAGGGGAATTTTGCAAAAATCTAAAGCTGGACCGAGGGGCAAAGCTTGGGTGTAGGCGTCGGCAAGAAAAAGGTTGCGACGGGCGTAGTCGTACATCTGGTCTTTATTCCAGCCATCGGGAAAGAAGTCTACACCCCGGGTACGATCTTCCATGTGGTTGCGGAGAATGTTAACCGCTTGCAAGCCCCTACCAAAGCCGATGGCGTGGGTGCGGTTGGTTTGCGTTCCATCGTACCAAGCCCACAAGTCAGAAAGTAACAATCCCACCGCACCAGCTACCCCAAACGTGTAACGATCTAGATCGGCTTCGGTATGAATTTTCCAGTTGGTTTGGGACCAATAAGCCATCCGATCTGCCATTGCAGCGGTGGCATCCCAAATCCGAGGGGCAATGGTTGCGGGCGCAAGGACTGCCCATTCTCCTATCCTCCAAGTAACTTCCGGTAGCGGACTGGGGTGGCTTTTCAAAGCAGGAGTTAAATCTTCCAGACTGCTGCGATCGACAGCTGCTTGCAATTTCAGACTAATTGTTCGCAACAGCTTTGCTTTGACGGAGTTATCTAGCAGTGGATGATCCTCAATTTCGTCAATCGCACGCATACACAGGTAAGCCGATGCTACGGCTTCTTGCAGACCTTGGGGCAAACCACTGATGGGGATGTAAAAAGTTCGACTGGTTTGTTTGAGAATCTCCAAAGCATCTTGACGCAATTCCATTTGCTCGCTCCTCACATTCTTTATGGAGTTTAGACTAAGGCTTGTGCCACACGCACTGCTGTTGTGCCACCTGACGATCGCGATCGCAACCATTAGACACGCCTGCGGGTGCGGGTGAAACCACACGGCGACCCAATTCCCAAAAAATTTTGGCTGTTGTACGCACCACCCTATCTAACCATGTCGTGTTCTTTACCATGCCTGAAACTTATCAGATTTAAACAAGGGTGAAGTAAGATACAATACCCCGTTACGTAAATTCCGCAAGGCGGTTCGCTTCAGCATCTGCTTGCAAAAGACTCTTCGCTTGATGCAGCCGATTGCAGCCATAAAAGCTACGGTACACTGTTCGTTTGTACAGCGGCAGCGTTAACGCTGCCGCTATACAAACTTTCGCGATTTCGCTTTCCCTCACTCGAAAAGCAATTTGCTGTAAATCGACCTTTGCATTTGATTTCATCCGATAATAAGGGCAACGCTCTTGCCCCCAAAGTCCCGGAAATTGATGGGTAGGCTCCGAAGCTTAGTGGGAACACTGAAAATATTAGATACCGCAATAGGTTACCAATGAGTACATCCTTAATCCCTGTTATCCTTGCTGGTGGTAAAGGCGAACGCTTTTGGCCTCTCAGCCGCAAGCATCGACCCAAACAGTTTTTAAGTTTAGACGGAAGTGGCAACAGTCTCTTGCAATCCACCGCCCAAAGGTTGCTAGAACTCGCTGGAGGCTGGGAAAAACTCTGGGTGGTAACGAGCGGTCAGTTAGCCGATGGCGTCGCTTCCCAACTGCCCCACCTGCCACCAGAAAACTTGTTGGTGGAACCTGAAGGACGCGATACCGCCCCCGCCGTTGCTTGGGCGGCTTTGGAAACCCAGAAACGCTATGGAGAAGATGCGGTAGTCGGCTTTTTCCCCGCCGATCACTGGATCGCAGACCAAGAAACCTATCAAAAAACTTTATTAGCCGCCGCGACACTGGCTGTTAAACAAGATGCAATTGTCACCTTGGGAATTAAGCCAAACTACCCATCAACGGGTTACGGCTATATCGAACAAGGCGAACAAATTGGCACGTTTGGGGATTTTCCCGCTTACCGCGTCAGCCGCTTTACCGAAAAGCCCGATAGTCAGACAGCAGAAGGGTTTCTGGCGACTAATCGCTTTTCCTGGAATAGCGGTATGTTTATTTTTCGCACTGGGGTAGTTTTAAAAGAACTATACGCCCACGCTGAAGAAATCATCGCTCCTTTGGCAGAATCTGGCGTCGATGCGTATCCAAAGTTACCCAAGAAAAGTATCGATTATGCCTTGATGGAAAAAACCCAGCTGGCGCACGTCATCCCCGCGTCCTTTGGCTGGGACGATTTAGGAGATTGGAACGCGATCGAACGCTTGCTCAAAGGGGATAAACCAAATGTAGAGTTAGCCAATCATGTAGGCTTGGATACATCTGGGGCAATTCTTTATTCCAGCGATGACTCTGAAGTTATCGTGACGATTGGATTGGAAGATATTGTGATTGTGCGCGATCGCAACGCCACTCTCATCGTCAAAAAAGACCGCACCCAAGAAATTAAACAGGTACTCAAACTCCTGCAAGACAATCCAAAATTCTCAGATTTGTTATAGGTAATGGGTAATCGGTAATCGGTAATCGGTAATCGCCCATTCCCTCAGCAACACCGTAGGGGCACGGCAGGAGAAAAACTTTGATTTTGCGACAAAACTTACCTTAGCCGTGCCCCTACTCAATCTCAAATCTGCAATTCTTCAATTCTTCAATTCTTCAATCATATTAAACTCTAGGTAGATGCGCCAAAACTGCTTTAGCCGTTAAAACTTAAAGGTCGCTTGTCGAGTCAGTGGATTCTCATGCAAACTAGCACCTTTGATATACAAGCCAGAACAGCAGCACTAAACGCAATTAGTGCCTATAAGCAGTATATTTCCCCGATCAAGGGCTTTTCTTGCCCCCATAGACTGTTACACGGTGACGAATCTTGCTCGGATTATGTCAAGCGCATGTTTACCGAGCAAAGTTTGGTATCGGCAGTTCAATCCTCGGTTCAACGTTTCAGAGATTGCACCGCCGCCAGCCTTGCCCTGAAAGCCGCACAAACAACCGCCGGTTTCAGATGCATTATAATTCCTTGTTGTTTACCCATCTAGCTAATCGCGAATCGCTAATTGCTAATTGTTAATGGTTAATCATACCTACCAATTAGCCATTAGCCATTAGC
>DNGJ01000502.1:24950-27135 GCA_003486305.1 Cyanobacteria bacterium UBA11371 | reverse complement strand
GGTACGGGATCGGCGGCGGCACCTGGATGATAGTGATAAGCTTGTTCGCTGACTAAATCGATAAATCCCGCTAAATCTTCTCCCTGTCCAATGGGATATTGATGGGGAACTAATGGGCGAGAAGAAACAGATTTCAGGGCGTGCAATACGTCCATGAAATTGTTATTCGCCCTGTCCATTTTGTTGATAAATACTAAGTGGGGAATTTCCCAGTCGTCGAGGAATTTAAACAAAGGTGCGAGGGTGAGGACGCGATCGCACACAGGTTCGCATACTACAATCGCTGCATCCACTCCCACAAGGGCGTTATAAGTCTCTTGTGCAAATTCTACCGAACCGGGACAATCGAGGAACACAAACCGCACGCCGCCGTATTCGGTGCAGGCGGCGGATACTTCCACGCTCATTTTGCGATCGCGTGCTTCTTGTGCGCTATCTCCCACCGTGTTACCATCCTTCACGGCTCCTTTCCGGGAAATAGCGCCCGTCACAGATAACAAACTTTCCAACACCGTAGTCTTACCGCCCAAATATGGGCCAACTATAGCTACGTTACGCGCACCAGAAACCACTTTTTCGCTCATAATACCTCCATTCGGCTGCCGGGATTTCTCTCCCAGCAACAGCCGTCTATTGCAGCGTTGACAAAAGGTGTCCCGATATACCGTAGGCTCTCGATTTATTGTGTAGATTGATTTTGATCGAGGTTTTTAGCTCCGAGCAAAATCCGTAGAGTCAATGCGATTCTCAAAGTGTTTGCCGTTGAGCCTACTTGGTTTGGATCGCCTTATCTCGGTACGTTACCTTGTCTTTAGTTCGACTTTAACCCCTATTTAACCTATTGTTATAAAAATACCAGTTAATTTTACAATTACACCCCTAAATTTTTAATTTAAAAAACTTTTATTTCAGAATAATAAGTTTTGTAGAAAAAAGTAAAAATTGGGTGAAAAAATTATGACAGATGACCGGGAATATTAAAATACGTCAGCGGGGTCGGCAGAGCGAAGTTTGCGGGTAGCGATCGCACCAGAAACACCGCACATAAAAACTGTCAGCAGCATCACCAACAAAGCGCGGTCAAATTTCATCGCCACGGGTAAAAAAGTGGCGGCATAGGTAAGCTGATACAATCCCAAAGACAGCAAGAAACCAGGAATATAACCCAATACGGCTAAAATTAGCGCTTCTTGCATCAAAGCACCCAACAAATAGCCATCTGTATAACCCATTGCCTTCAGAGTGGCATATTCTGGCAAGTGATCCGCTACATCGGTATAAAGAATTTGGTAAACAATCACCGTACCGACGATAAATCCTACCACTACGCCCATACCAAAAATAAAGCCAACCCCTTGACTTTGCCAGTAATCTATTTCAATTTTAGCAAACTCTGTAGGTGTGAGAACTCTTACATCATTCGGCAAACTTGCTATTAGTTGCTGTTGCACTTTTAGAACATCAGTACCGGGTTCCAGGTTAATTAATCCCACATCAATTTGATTTGCCTGACGCTCTGGAAATAATTTAAGAAAGGTAGAATCGCTGGTAATAATATTCCCATCCGCACCAAAAGAAGCCCCCAAGGTAAACAATCCAATCGTTTGAATAATTTTTTTATTCACCTGAGCTTCTACCGTTCCTTGCTGTTTAACTAAATCTGGAATCGGGCCGTATTCTGGTCTAGAAGCTCGGTCAAATAACGCCCTATCTAATAATTTTATCTCTTCCAGCTTTTGATTCACTTCTGGAAACTGAAACGGCGGGTTAGCAGGGTCAATTCCCCAGACTAAAATACTCCGTTCTAGAAGCGTTTCCGGATTGCGCCATTGGGCAAGGCTAACGTACAGCGATCGCACAGATTTTACCCCATCATAAGCCAAAGTCTGCTGCAATCGTTCTCTGGGAAAGCTTTTAATATTGAATAGGGTTTGAAATTGGGGATTTGTTAATACTAAATCTGCCTGAAGATTGTGGTGCGCTTGAGTAGCGCCAGTTAACAGGGCATCCAGCATTCCTAATTGGACGAACATCAGCATATCGGCAAATCCAATACCTGCTAATGCTACGGCGAGGCGAGATTTGCTTTTAATTAACTGAAGCCATGCTAGGGGAGTTTTACCAAACATAATTTCACTTTTTTATTGGGATTAGCGCTCTTTAGAAATGCTAATGGCTAATGGCT
>DNGJ01000502.1:12730-24746 GCA_003486305.1 Cyanobacteria bacterium UBA11371 | reverse complement strand
GTTAATGGTTAATGGCTAATGGCACAAGCGAAAATTTTAGCAATTAGCAATTAGCAATTAGCAATTAGCAATTAGCAATTAAACAGGTTCTCGCTTCATTGTCCAAATGCAGGCGTTATCCCCTGGTAATTCACCTTTCCACAAGATTTCAAAACCATTTCTTTTGTAGAAACGGATGGCGCTTTCTGTGGAAGTTTGAAGGTAGCAGGGTAAACCGTCGCTATCTGCTTGTTTGAGAATGGGTTGTAGTAATTTACTGCCAACTCCTTGATTTTGATAGCTTGGTGCGACGCCTAGCATAAATAAATACCAATGGGGATTCGGCATTTCCTGATGATGGCGTTCTTCGATCAGGGAAAATAGCGACATAAATCGCCCGCTTTTTTTCCAACCTAATTTGAAAGGCAAGGCATATAAACCTGCTTGCAATAGTTGCAGCATACTGATAGATGCATTCCCAGGAGGCAACCAGGCGGCGATGCCTTTGAGTTCGTCTGGGGTGGTATAAATCTGGTTATAAGGTTGGCTGACGTCTAATGTCATGCGACAAAACCACTTGAGGGCGTTATATTTGGCTGGTTCTGTTTCGGGTATTATGTAGCCAAACATCGGATCGTTGTAGAATGCATTGGTGAGTATTTCGGTGGCTTTTTGGGTTTGCGATCGCTCTAACCGTATCGCGTCATTTGTAGCATTTATCACCTTGGTTTACCTCCAACTGTTGAAAGTATTGGTTAAGCGCATATAGGAATGATAGCTGATTTCTCAAACCCTGTTTTTTAACGATACCACTCCAGGCACAGAGGACGCAGAGAAAGAGAAGAAAGAGAAGGTTTCACTCATCATTTGATTGCTAACTGAATCAAGTTGCTGGTTATTTCATAGCATAGCGGCTAATGGCTAATGGCTAATGCCAGGAAAAAAACTGTTAGTTATATCAAAAATTAGCAATTAGCAATTAGCAATTAGCATGGTTCCTCCTGATATCAGACATTCGTTATAAATAAAGCGAATCAGAATTTACAATTCAATTGTTGTTTGTACTTGCAAATTGCTCAATCCCGCAACGCGCTTGCTGTCTTCGGGATTGAGGCGAATTTTTACTTCAATAATTCGCCGATCTAAATTTTCTCCTGGTTGGTTGCTGAAAACATTTTGCCGGTTGACTTGCAAGCCGATTTCGGAAACATTTCCGCGCAATTCTCCGGCAAATGCTTGTCCTATAATAACTGCTGGCTGTCCCATTTTGATTTTACCTATATCGGTTTGATAAATTTCTGCTACGGCTACCATTTGGTCAGTTTGGGCTAAATCGGCGATGCCGTTATCGCTAATTTTCTCGCCATTTCTTGTGTTAATTTTGAGTATTTGTCCGGCAATTGGTGCTTTTATATAAGCTTGATTTAAGTCGGTTTGAGCGCGACGGGTGGCAGCGATCGCATTCTCAATTTCCGCTTGCGCCGCCTGGATATCGGTGGGGCGAACTTCTGCAATACTGTTGAGGGTAGCAGCAGCTTCTCTCACTTGTTCTCTACCAGTGGCATTGATGCGGTTAAGTGTAACTTTGGCTTCGCTTAATTGTTTGCTACCTGTGGTATTAATGCGGGTGAGAATTGCTTTGGCTTCGCTTAATTGTTTGCTGCCAGTGGTATTAATCCGGTCGAGAATTGCTTTGGCTTCGCTTAATTGTTTGCTAGCTGTTGTATTGATGCGGGTGAGAATGGCTTTGGCTTCGCTTAGTTGTTGTTTTGCTGTTTCTACACTCAAGCGTTTGCTATCAAATGCCGAATGAGAAATTGCCCCTTGTTTGTGTAGCTGTTGATAGCGTTGATATTCTGCCAATGCATTATTTAATTCCGCCTCGAGTTTCTTAATTGTTGCCTCTTGTGCCGTTTTATCTCCTTGCCATTGTGCTTGAATTCTAGCGATCGCTTCAATTTGCGCTTTTTGCTCTCCTTGCCATTGTGCTTCGATGCGGGCAATTGTTTCTTGTTGTGCGTTTCTATCTCCTTGCCATTGTGCCTCGATGCGGGCAATTGTTTCTTGCTGTGCGATTTTATCTCCTTGTAACTGCGCTTGTAAGCGCTCAATTGTGGCTTTTTGTGCGGCAATTTCCCCAGCTTTTGCACCCGCTTTCACTTGCGCGAGTTTAGCAATTGCAACTTGTTGCTGTTTTTGCGCCTGCAACAAGGCATCTTGCAAGCGATCGCGCGAGTCTAAAATGGCGATTACTTGCCCTTTCTCCACTCTATCTCCCTGTTTCACCAGCAATTGCGCCACGCGATCGCCATCTAGCGCCAAAGGTGCCGACAAGCGAATTATTTCTGCTTCTGGTTCCAGTCGCCCCAAAGCTGTTACTTTTAGTACAGGAGCAGGGGTTTCTACTTTTGGAGAAGCGGTAGTTTTTTCCACTCTTCCCCCAAATTGGGAGATGCCGTAGTATGCGATCGCTCCCGATACAGCAGTAGCAACGACAATCAATCCAATTATTTGTTTATTTAAAGGTTTTGACAGCAGCTGAAAATCCATAACTTTTTATTCCAAATAAGCGGTTATCATTTTCCCTAACAGCGCCCCCTGCTCTGAAAAAGAAACTATTTCATCGTTGTATAATCTTGCCAGAATCAAACCATCAATTAGAGCCGAAATATAGATGACCAACTTAGGATCTTCAATGCCTAAAAGCTTGGCAACCTCTGCCAGCGCTCGTTCTGTCAGTTGTTGTAGTGCTTTGTTTTGTTGCAATTTTTCCCGCCCTTGCTGCTGGTAGAACTCAACATCTAGCAAAAGCTGTTTGAGGAAGTAGTCCTGATTTTTAGCAACGAAATCAAAGACAATTTCAATCCGATCTGCCAAGGTTTCAGCCTTTTCTATATCGGGAGCAATACTAGCAATCGTCTGTCGGTATCTCTCCTCAACCAATTGCACAAACATTGCTTCTTTACTAGGAAAATAGTGATATAAAGTTCCGGTTGAAACACCCAGTTTTTGAGCAATCTCCCGCATGGTAATCGATGCGTAACCCTTAGATGCAAACAGATCGAAGCACTTGCCAAGCAGTTCTTTGCGGTACAGATCGCGATCGACAATTTTAGGCATGAGTCAATAAAATATATACCGAACGTTTGATATATATTAAGCCGTTAGAGCGGGCAAGTTGATATCCTCGCCGTTACTGGCTGGATTTATATCGAACGTATGTTATATATATAGCACGGGTTGATGAGCTTGTAAAGCGATATGCCTCCGGACTTCGGCGTGAGCGAGCGTCGATCCGTCGAACGCACGCTAGGGGAAAGCACGAGCGAAGGAATGCGCGAGCGGCACCCTTAAGGGTGCCGCTCGCGCATTCCTTCGCCAAAAGGCTGTAGCTCGCGAGGTGGCAATCCGCTATAGTTAGCACCCAAAGGGGATGGAAAAGGTTAGATTAGCTGACGCCAAAGTAACTTGCTAGTGCTTCCGAACCACCTATAAGTCTGCCATCAATAAATACTTGGGGAACGGTGGTAGCACCTGTAGCAGCAAAAAGCGATCGCGTTGACAAATTTTTGCCCACATAAACCGCTTCGTAATCCATCCCGCGTTCGTCTAACATTGCCTTAGCACGCGCACAGAAAGGACAACCTTCTTTAGCAAACATGAAAACATTTTTCGGCTTTGTTGCCTGCGGATTGATATAATTAAGCATCGTCTCTGCATCAGAAACTTTAAAAGGATCGCCCGGTTCTTCTGGCTCGATAAACATCTTTTCAATCGTGCCATTTTTCACCAGCATCGAATAGCGCCAAGACCGTTTCCCGAATCCCAAATCTGCTTTATCTACCAGCATTCCCATGCCTTCTGTAAACTCGCCATTGCCATCGGGAATCATGGTAATATTCGTTGCCTCTTGCGCCTTTGCCCATTCCTCCATCACAAAGGCATCGTTAACCGACATACAAATAATGTCATCTACGCCATTCTGTTTGAAAACTTTCGCCAATTGGTTATAACCAGGTACGTGAGTCGATGAGCAAGTGGGAGTAAACGCCCCGGGTAATGAAAAAACAACCACAGTCTTACCCGCAAATAGATCGTCCGTGGTTAGATCTACCCATTGGTTGTTCTTACGAGTGCGAAAAGTAACATAAGGCACTCTTTGCCCTTCACGGCTTGTCAACATGTATTTGGCTCCTTGATGGATCGATCTTAAGCGTACTCGTTATGAGTTTACTTGTCAAGGGCAGAAGCGGGAGAGGGGAGAAATTAGAGGCAAGTTTTAACCAAAATAACTCGATACGATGCTATATCTCGTTAAAGCTTGCCCTTACGCATTAATGCAACTTGGTACGAGTGACGCTATAACAGATTTGGCGCGTTAGTTTTAGTTTGAGCCAATAATTGAATTAGCCCCATGACTGCCCTCTCCCTAAAAGATATTCTGATCGTTGACGATACGCCAGACAACCTGCGCGTTTTAGATGCGATTTTAAAAAGCCAAGGATATAAAGTTCGTAAAGCATTAAATGGGCAGATAGCTCTGAATGCATGTCAGATTGCTGCGCCTGACATAATTTTACTAGATATTATCATGCCGGGAATCGATGGTTATGAAGTGTGTCGCCGTTTAAAAGCCGATACCATAACTTGCGAAATTCCGGTAATTTTTATCAGTGCCATCGATGATACGATGGACAAAGTAAAAGCCTTTGAAGTAGGTGCAGTTGATTATATTGCCAAACCTTTTCAAGAAGCCGAAGTTCTAGCGCGAATCGAGCATCAATTGAACTTGCGATCGCTCCAAATTAAACTGCAAGAGCAAAATACTTTGCTGCAACAGGCTTTCTTTGATCTCAAGCAAGCCCAGATTCAAATGATTCAGAATGAAAAAATGGTGGCTTTGGGACAATTAGTAGCAGGAATTGCTCATGAAATTAACAATCCAATTAATTTTATTTATGGCAATCTTTCCCCAGCCATTCAATACATACACGACTTGCTATATTTGATCGATGTTTATCAGCAGGATTTTCCCAAACCAACACCCAGGATTGAAAAAATTATTAACGATCTAGATTTAAACTTTCTCAAAGAAGACTTGCTAGATATTATGGGTTCTATGGGGAGAGGAGCAGATCGCATCCGCCAGATTGTCCTTTCACTACGAAACTTTTCCAGGCTTGACCAATCTGAAATCAAACGGGTGGATATTCACGAAGGTATTGAAAGCACCCTGCTGATATTGCAGCATCGACTCAGAGAAACCGACGCGCGTCCTACGATTCAAGTTATTAAAGAATACGGTCAAAATTTGCCCTTAGTAAATTGCTATCCAGGTCAGCTTAACCAAGTTTTTTTGCATCTGTTGAATAATGCCATTGACGCGCTCCAAGAGGGTAGTAAGTATGAGAGGGTAGGGGGTGGGGAAGATTCTCGCCCGCGAGAAAGTGCAAACGAAACATTCTCAGGTACTTCTAAGGGAATGCTTCGTCCCTCCCCACTACCTACGATTCGGATTTCTACCGAACTCAAGGATGCAGATACGGTTAAAATTCGGATTGCAGACAATGGTTTTGGTATTCCAGAATCAGTGCGCGCGAGTTTATTTGACCCCTTTGTTACCACCAAACCAACAGGTAGCGGTATGGGATTGGGATTAGCGATTAGCTATCAAATCGTGGTGCAACAACACAAAGGAAAGCTAATTTGTTGTTCCTCCCCAAGACAAGGCGCAGAATTTGCCATCGAAATTCCAGTGCATCAACCTCAACCATATTAACTTTGGTAATTGGTAATTGCTAATTGCTAATTGCTAATTGTTAATTGCTAATATTTCGATTACCCATTAGCCATTAGTAGGGGAAGAGAGCATTTGCGCTGTTATGTTGTCGGTAAATCTGACATATTTCATCGCATTTGCGATAGCCCTTACACGCCATTAGCCATTAACCATTAGCCATTAACCATTACCGACTTACTTTACTACCAAGGAATTGGCTTTCTGTCTCTGAAGAATCCGCTGGTAGGGCCATCATCGGGTAAAGTTGCCAGCCAAACAATTGTATCAACTCCTTCCTCTAATGAACGGGGTGCATTCGGGCCGCCCATATCCGTTTTTACCCATCCAGGACAAACCGCATTTACCAAAATATTTGTTTCTTTTAATTCATTGGCAATAATTCGGGTCACTGCATTTAAAGCTGTTTTGGAAATGCGATAAGTGGCATATCCAGTTTGCATATCTTCTAACTGTCCCGCCCCCGAAGAGACGTTGACAACTCGTCCGTAATTGTTCGCTTTCATCAGGGGAATCAAAGCTTGACAAAGTAACAAAGGTGCGTAGGTATTGGTTTCAATTGTTTTCTGCAAAGTTTCAATCTTGCTGTTGAAGATACTTCCTTCTGGCCCGAATACAAAATCTAGGGCAATTCCCGCATTGTTGACTAGAATATCTAACCGTCCAAATTCGTTGCGGATAAATTGAGCTAGATGCTCGATGCTATCTGGACTGGTAACATCAAGAAGATGAAATTTGACATCCAATCCTTCTGCTTGTAATTTTTCTGCCGCAGCTTTACCCTTGGCTTCATCGCGACTGGTGAGAATGACTTGAATACCTTGTTTGGCTAGTTGTCGGCACGTTTCAAACCCCAATCCGCGATTGGCTCCCGTAACAACAGCTACCTTTTTCATATTTTGCCCTCTGTCTGGAGTTAGAAATTGAGCGAGATCCTGGAAAGCTCGGCATCTTTGGAAAAATGTCTGTTAGACTTCTCCAAAAAAGATTCTCAAAGACAGACACCGACGCCTATCCCACAAGAGTTTCTGGAGAGGTCTATTAGATCGTACATTAGAAAGTGAAGAGATTACCTAACAACAATGACGATTACCTGCCAGCAACTGCTGCAAAATTATTCTCAAGCATGGCATGAAGCAACGGTGCATCCTTTCTTGCAACAATTGCCTTTGCTCGCTATTGAGCCAAGGCAATTTAATACCTGGCTGGTGCAAGATTATCTCTTCGTAGTAGAGTTTACGCGGATGGTGGCGAGAATTCTCTCAATTGCACCCGCGCATCACTTTGATATTTTACTCGCTTTCCTGAGTGCTTTAAAAGATGAACTAAACTGGTTTGAGGAAAAAGCTGCGGAACGACAGCTAAATTTAAAAACAGAAAAACAACCAACTTGCGCTGAATATTGTCAGTATATGGAAAACCTTGCTGCGATGCCTTATCCAGTGCAAGCAACTGCGCTGTGGGCAATTGAATTAGCCTACAATCAAGGTTGGCAATTGCCGGGAGAAATGCCAGAACCTTACAAGGAATTTGCCGAGAGATGGGGAAATAGAGATTTTACAGACTATGTAAGATTGTTGGAACAACAAGCCTCTCTAAGCTTACAAAATGCATCAGAAAATATTCAAAAGCAAGCAGAAGAAGCTTTTTTGAATGTCGCCAGATTAGAAAAAGACTTCTGGCAGATGGCTTTTGATGCAGCATAAACTAAAATAAATCCATATCCCCGACTGCTTAGAGAAGTCGGGGATATGGATGTTATGTTTATTTATACCCACCTAATTAATAGGAAAATATTAAGATGATAGCAGTGGTGGTAATTTTTAATACGTTGCTGGCGTTGCTCAATTTTTATATAGCTTGGCGAGTGTGGAAAATTCGGCGGGTGCTGGTAGGGGCAACCAAAGCAATATTGGCAGCGGATCGGAATACGTATAACGTGCTGCATCCAGCACCGCGCGCGATCGCAACAGGTCAAAAAGGCACCCTAGCATTACGCAACCAGTATGCAAAACTACAAACACAACTCGAACGGCTAGCGCAGATTTTGGCATTGATCCGATTAGGACTGGGAGCTTTGAGACGGCGTAGGACTCTGTTTGAGTCTAACGGATCTGTGCGATCGCGGCGTCTTTGGAGTGGCTCTGGCATATCGCGCCGTCGTTCGTAGCAGGATACCAGCCTGCCAAACTGATTTTGGTGTCAAAATGGTTGTAAGCCAATAGAAACCCACCCAATGTCTGAAAACCGTTCAGGATCGTTTATAGTCGGTCTGCTGCTGGGAGCGGCGGCGGGAACCATTACCGGCATTTTAGTCGCACCGCGCCCCGGTAAAGAAACGCGAAAATTGTTAAAAAAATCTGCCGATGCGCTACCGGAGTTAGCCGAAGATCTGTCAACTACCGTGCAGATCCAAGCAGATCGCTTATCCGAGTCGGCGCTGCGAAACTGGGATGAAACCTTGCTGCGACTCAAAGAAGCGATCGCCGCCGGGATCGAAGCTTCTCAACGGGAACGCCAAATACTTAAGCGGACAGACGCAGCAGCGTCAGAGGAAGAGCTATACTCTCACTCATACGCTTCGGGGGCGGCGGCGACTGCTGACGACGAGCTAATCGAAACGATGAGCGAACCCCAACGCTAACCCTCGCTTTAGACTCAACATTATTCGTGATTGACCCGCTATTTTGGTTAGGACTTTCTTTTCTACTCGTTGCCGTCAGTTTGACGGCTGTCTTGGTGGCAATTATACCCGCCGTGCAGGAAATCGCTAGGGCAGCGCGCAGCATCGAAAAGTTAGCCGACACCCTCTCGCGGGAATTACCCCCCACTTTAGAAGCCATTCGCCTCACTGGCATGGAAATTAGCGAGTTGAGCGACGATGTCAGCACTGGAGTGCAAAGCGCTTCCTCTGTAGTGAAACAGGTCGATCAAACCATTGGCGGTGCCAAACAGCAAGCAAAAAAAGTGCAAGTTACGACCAATAGCGTTTTTGCCGGGGTGAAAGCCGCTTGGAAAACCTTTTCTCGCCCTCTAGGTTCACCGGCGCCGCGCCGGTCAGTTGAGCGGCTTCCCCAACCGCAAAGAAATACTCTGGAGTTACACGAGCAATCAAACTCATCCACCTATTACTCCAACGACAATAACCGCGAAGACCATCGAAAAAACACCCAAGACGCCGCTGATTTGCCGTCAAATCCAGAAGCATTCGCACAACTAAATTCGGAAGCTTATTGGCTTGGTGACGAGAGTGACTGAAGCCATTTACGAAGAAACAAAGGTGATAGCCTCGACCTGCGTTAGTCCTGGCACAGATGCTTCGTTCCCACCTTGCGATATCGAGCAGTAGCTATAAATCGAATCCCCCATCTGTTGAATCGGGATTTCAATCGAGAATTCAGTTCCCCGCCCCGGAGCCGAAGTGCATTTGAAGACACCGCCGTGTTTTTCTACCACAATTTTGTAACAAATTGATAGTCCCAACCCAGTGCCTTTGCCTACTGGTTTAGTCGTGAAAAACGGATCAAAAATTTTATCCTTCACCGCTTCAGGCATTCCGGGGCCGTTGTCAGAAATGCGAATAACTGCCTTTTCTCCTACGACACAAGTTTGAATCCGAATCTTGGGAGTGTCAGTTGTTTTTTCTTCGGCATAAAACTGTTCTAAAGCATCAATCCCATTGCTCAAAACGTTTGTAAATACTTGATTCATTTGTCCGGCATAACACTCTACTGGCGGTAGGTCGCCATAATCTTTAATTAGCTCAATGCTGAAACCATCAGATTTAGCTTTGAGCCGGGGCTGCAAAATCAACAGGGTGCTTTCTATTCCATCGTGAATATTCACTGGCTTCATTTCCGCTTCATCCAGCCGAGAGAAATTCCGCAAGCTCAGCACTAACTGACGAATGCGATCTGCTCCTATCGCCATTGAAGTCAGTATTTTAGGTAAGTCATCGACGATAAATTCTAAGTCAATCGCTTCGGCAAAATTGCTAATTTCCCCGCTGGGATTAGGGGATTGCTGTTGATAAAGCTTGAGCAGATGTAGTAAATCATCGCTATATTGCTTGGCATGGGTAATGTTGCCGTAGATGAAGTTGACTGGGTTATTAATTTCGTGAGCAACACCTGCTACCAATTGACCCAAACTCGACATTTTTTCAGTTTGAATCAGCTGGGCTTGAGTATTTTGTAAATCTTTCAACGCTACAGCAACCTGTTGGGCTTGTTGCTTCGTTTGAGCATGTAATTCAGCTTGCTGGAGTGCTACCCCGAGGTGGATTGCTGTCTTAGTCATGAACTCAATTTCACGGGTTTCCCAGTGGCGAGGTTCAAAGTGTTGATAAGCTGCCAGCAAACCCCAGAGAGTTTGTCCTACAAAGATGGGAGCGATAATATATGCCTTGATGCGGAATTGCTCGAGAACTTCGATGTGACAGGGAGAGTGACCAACCTGATAAATGTCATCCACAGCGAATGATTCACCGTTGCGGTAGCGTCCCCCTTGTGTTTCTTGTAAGTGGGTGTCGTTCCAAACAGTTTTGATGCCTTGTTGGATCAAACTTCCCTCGCCTGGGTTGGTAAACTCAAAATCGCTGACAAATTCACCGCCCCAATCAGCGTTGAAGCGATAGACAGCGACTCTATCCACTTTCAGCAATTGACAGACTTCTTTAGTAGTTGTCGGAAAAATGGTATTCACATCTAGGGAAGCTCGAATCTTGGTAACGACTCCAAACAAAGCTTCTTGATGCTCTTTTGACTGTTGCAGTTTCGCCGCCTGCTCTAAAACTTGTTGATACAACTCGTATTGATAAATTGCGGTGGCAAATTGTTTGCTCAACGCCCGCGCTAATTCAATTTCTTCTTCAGTCCACTCTCTTGCTTGTGCCGATTTTGTTTGTCGCCAAACTTCAAACGATCGCCGGGGGTAAAGTTGCCTTGCATCTTGATCGAACTGCCCTGCCCACAGCGTTTCTGTATCGATTTGGTCGCGAAATATACTCAAATACCCGATTAACTGCTGACGATAGTGGATCGGTATCATTAACAAACTGCGAATCGGAGTGAGTCGAAAAGCGACTTGCAGATTTCGTAACAATGGTGTTTGATAGATGTCTGATATTGCCCAAACGTCGTATTCCTCTGACTTGTAGCCTTCTTTCCAGACGCTGTACTGCTCAAGCAGCGGATATTTTACTTGTGCGGGGATCTGGGGTTGGTTGCCGCAAGTATAAATATTTACATGCTCTGGTCCCGCTTCCAGGCATTCTGCTAAGCTGCTAAACGCAAGAGCTTTTGTGCAAAGCCTGCCGCCAGATCCGCCAAATGCAGCGACGGTTTCTTCTAAAGCTTTTAGTAGTTCAATGGTGGGGAGAGAATGGAGTAGGGTGGTGATGCGGTGAACTGTGGCTTCCCGTGAGGCGCATTCGCGAGCTTGAGTGAGTAAGCTCGATTGAGCGATCGCAACACCAAGTTGATCCACCACCTGCTGCACCCCCTGAAGTTCCGCTTCTGAAATCGCCCTTGCTTCACTATGGTGGGATACCAGCAGCCCCCACAGCCGATCCTGATGTAAAATCGGCACGACGACAGAAGACTTTACCCCCATTGCGGTTAAGTATTCGGCATGGCAGGGATCTACAGGGCGGTAACGGATATCTTCAAATAATATTTCTCCCGTCTCCAGATCCTGCTGTTGACTTTGACCAATTTGTCGGGAATCAACATCTACAATTGAACGTACCCGCGCCTGCACAAACAATTCCCTGGCTTGGGGGGGAATATCATCGGCGGGAAAATTTAACCCCAACAGCGAGGGCAAACGATTATCTTGTATCGATTCAGCAATAACTAAGCCGCTGCCGTCAGGATTAAATTTATAAATCTTAACGCGATCGCTGCGCAGAAACTCACGCACTTCGGTGACGGTGGCGGCAAGAATTTCTTGGAGTTCCAGGGAGCGACGGATACGGTTTGTGACGCGACACAGCAAACTTTCTCGATCGAGATTTACTTGTATATCTTCTACCCTGGTCCTATCCATTGCTAATCCCTAAGTAATTTTTTAAATAATCACTACCATTAAATATTTTGTAATACTATTGATTACTTTGTCTTCAGTAAAAATACGAAGAAAGGTACTAGGGGCTAGGGGCTAGGGGAACAAGTCAATATTAATAATTTATAGCTCTTTGCACTCGGTGATGGTACACCGCCTTTTGTATAGCGGCACCCT
>DNGJ01000502.1:0-12505 GCA_003486305.1 Cyanobacteria bacterium UBA11371 | reverse complement strand
GGGTGCCGCTATTGCATTCCAAGCCATTTGGCTGTACCTCACTTGAAAAGCAATCCGCTGTAATTATCCTGCTATTAAATATTACCAATTAGCCATTATAAATGATGAAAAACACCAGATTTAATCAACAACTGAGTGAATTTTTTTTAATAATTCTTTTGCCGTGTATGGTTTTGATAAAAATGCTTTTACTCCTCTAATCTCCAAGCGGTCAAACTGATAATTTGAATTCAGTCCACTCACGGCAATAATTTTAATTTTGGGATTCATTTTTTGCAGAAGGCGAATTGTAGTTGGGCCATCCATCGATGGCATCATCATATCGATTAACACGACAGCAATTTCTTGCCGATGCTGGGCGTATAGAGCGATCGCTTCAATTCCATCGCTCGCCGTCAAGACTTTGTAAGCATATGTTTCTAAAGATTCTTTGGTAATTTCCCTAATAGCAGCTTCGTCATCTACAACCAAAATTAATTCTCCCTTTCCCCCTGGTAATGCTGGTAAATTTTCTGGCAATTGGGGCGTTTCACTTGTTTCTATTGCTGGCAAAAATACTTGAAATTGGCTGCCCTTACCGACTTCGCTATGCACCTGCACAAAACCGCCGTGGTTTTTCACAATTCCGATCGCTGTTGAAAGACCAAGTCCGGTTCCTTTTCCCAACTCTTTGGTTGTGAAAAATGGCTCAAAAATTCTTTCTAAAACCTCTGTAGGAATACCCGTTCCCGTATCGGAAACAGTAATCGCAATATAAGGCCCGACTTTGGCTTCCAGATGCATTTTGGCATAGTTTTCATCAATCGATTTATTTTCGGCAGAGATACTCAATATCCCGCCAGATGGCATGGCATCGCGAGCGTTGACGCAGAGGTTGAGAAACACCTGATGCAGTTGTGTGGCATCTCCTGATAGCGTCCAAAGATCTCTGGGTATATCTGTTTGAAATTCGATTGATTTAGGAAATGTTTCTTTGGCAATTTGTTTAATTTCGGAAATCAGATGTCTAATCTGCACGAGGGTGCGCTTCGCTTCAATTCCCCTGGCAAATGATAGAATTTGCTTAACTAAATCGGCGCCGCGTTTGGCGTTATTTTCCAGGGTATCGAGCAGGCGTTTACTTGCTGCGTCGGGGAGTTTTTTTTCTAATAGTTGAACCGCCATTAAAATCGGGGCTAGTACGTTATTTAAATCGTGGGCAATGCCGCCTGCGAGAGTACCGATGCTTTCCAATCGTTGGGTGCGGAGAAACTGAGCTTCCAGTTTTTTCTTCTCTGTAATATCCGTATCGACAGACAGGATTGATTTGGCTTCCCCTGCCCCGTCTCGCATCAGCGTCCAACGGCTTTGAACGATGATTTCCTGGCCTGCTTTAGTGACTTTCTTTAACTCACCTTGCCACTCGCCTTTAGATAAAACAGCGGCTCTTGCTGCTGCTAGTTCGGGGGAAATTTGCTTGTACAAAAGCTGCTCGGCATTTTTTCCCAATGCTTCTTTTGTCTTCCAGCCGTAGAGTCGCTCAGCGCCTTGATTCCAAAATAAGATTTGGTGTGACAAACTCCGCACCAGAATTGCATCGGTTGTCACATCGAGTAAGGCAGCTTGTTCGCTGATTTTCTGCTCGGCTTGCTTGCGCTTGGTAATATCTTGAATTTGCACCACAAAGTATAGTAGTTCACCCGTGGCTTTTTGCACGAGGGAGAAACTCAACAACACCCAAACAATTCGTCCGGTTTTGTGGAAGCATCGCTTCTCCATGTGACAGGATCGCAGTTCGCTATCTAAGATTTGGCGGACATAGTTGAGATCCGGTTCTAAGTCATCTGGATGGGCGATCGCATCCAAGGTGGTAGCAAGTAATTCGCTTTCGCTATAACCCAGCATCTCGCATAAGGAAAGATTCACTTGCAACCACCTACCCGCAGGCGATACCAGCGCCATGCCGATTGCAGCCGATTCAAATGCTGCCTGAAAGCGCTCTTTACTTTCCCTGAGTTGCTCTTCAGCTTCCTGGCGCTGGGTGATGTCAGTTGCGGTACCCAGCTTCTGTTTCGGTAACCCGTCACCAGTTCTAGTAAACACTGTCTCGCGACAGGAAAGCCAGCGCCATTCACCGTTGATGTGTCGCATCCGGTACTCTATTTCCAGGATTTCACCATCTTTAGCAGCTTGCAATCGTTGGTGGTGTTGGGCAACTTTGACGCGATCGCTTGGGTGCAGCAGCTGCGGCATCATGGCGCTTCCCATTTTTTGCACTATTTCTGGCGAGTATCCCAGAATTTCACCCACCTGGCGATTGGCATAAATATTCCGTTGCTCGATTAAGTCATAGATATACAAAATCGCGGGTGTGGAGTCGGCTATCTGTTGAATTAATCGTTGATTTTCCCAGAATGCTTTTTCTACTAGCTGTTGAGAGGTAATATCTTGATCGATCGCAATGGCGCCGATAATTTCTTGCTGGCTATTCCGCAAGGGAATAGCTGAATTGAGGATTGTTTTGCGCACACCATCGCCGCACTGGATATCAATGCGATCGCCCAGGCAAGTTTCTCCTTGATTGATGGCACGAAATAGCCCCCATTCATGAGGTTCTATCGCTTTGCCCGTGTCTTTCCACCAACCAGAAAATTTGGGATTTTGGGTTTTGGCTTCACCATCCCCCAATCCAAAATCGAAAATTGACAATCTTCCGCCAATGCCCCAAATTCGGTAAGCGGCTGGATTTCCTTGCAAGAAGCAACCTTGTCGTAAGGCGATCCAAACGCCGATTGGGAGACTATCTAACACCGTTTGCAGCAGTTCTTGCTGTGGATCGAGTGATGCCTCTGCAAGGCGTTGCATAGTGGAGGGATGATTTTGTTCGTTTTGTGGCATGGGCGTCTCGCCCGTGCCTTGCAGTTGTGGCATGGGCGTCTCGCCCGTGCCTTGAATTATCGGGGCGGGCAAGATGTCCACCCCACAAGAATCATCCCTTGACTGTGCAACACCCTCTGCAACTGGGGGATCTTTGCCGCGATCGCTCAAATTCCCCTGGGTGCGATTCTCCTGCGATCGCGCTGCGCGATCGCTTGTATTGAGTAGCGAGGAAGCGTCAACCACCCCCAACTCTCCCTTGCCTTTTTTGTACCTTTGATCCCCAGCCGGTTTTGACCACACCCGCTGTTCGAGCTGGTTGATCGCCTGACGGCTTAAAAGCCGCAGGATTTCCACTTGTTCCTCGCCCAGATGTCGCGGGGATCGATCGGCGACGCTGAGTACCCCGATTGCGTACCCGTCTGCTGTCATCAAGGGTACGCCTGCGTAAAACCGGATTTGGGGGTATGAAGTGACTGCGGGGTTGGTGGCGAACCGCGAGTCAGCTAATGTATCGTTAACGATTAACAGCTCCCGTTGCTCGATGCAGAAAGAACATAATCCCACATTGCGAGGAAATTCCCCCAGTTCCAAACCGATGCTAGACTTGCGCCACTGACGCTTCCCATCCACTAGAGCGATCGCTGCTATTGGTGTTTTACAACTGAGTGCCGCTACACGAACGAGATTGTCAAAGATTTCCTCAGCACCCGTATCCACAATTTTGTACCGATAAAGGGCTTCTAATCTTGCCGTTTCCTTGTCAGCCTGTAGAGATGCCATAATTTTATTTTGTACCAAACTGGCAAAGCGACCTATTTTTTTAATAGAGGTTTTGGGTTGATTTCGCAATCAAATTTTGCTCCCCTTCATTTTTCTTAATATTTTTTTAATTAGTTTAATCTTTCCCTCAAAAATATCTTGTATGCTTTTTATCTGTTGTCCACAACTAAATGGTTTTCTGCTTCAGATTAACAGCTGCGTCTGGTTTAATTTCTGCGTCAAATTACCTAAAATATTGTTTCACTAGCTGTCAAAATTAACACATGGTTTCTATGACTACTTGGACGCGCCGCCATATCATTTCCCTCGCTGATTTTGTTCCGGATGAGTATAATACGGTGCTGCAAACTGCTGCAAGTTTTAGAGAAGTGCTATCGCGGCGGGTAAAAAAAGTACCGACCTTACAAGGAATTGTAGTAGCTACTCTATTTTTTGAAGCATCTACGCGCACGCGCAATAGTTTTGAACTAGCGGCGAAGCGTTTGTCGGCGGATACGCTCAGTTTTACGCCGGGGACATCGGCGCTGACGAAAGGGGAGACAATCTTGGATACGGCACTGACTTACCTAGCGATGGGAACGAATATTATGGTGATTCGCCATCGGGAGGCGGGGGTACCGTTAGCGATCGCCAACGAAATGGATCGGTTACAATCCCAGGTGAGCGTCCTCAATGCCGGTGACGGTCAACACGAACATCCTTCCCAAGCTTTACTCGATTTATTTACGATCTGTTCTTTATTAGATCCAGATCTACCGCGCCTAGAACTGTTGAAAGACAAGAAAATAGCCATAGTCGGGGACATCCTCCACTCGCGGGTAGCACGCTCCAATATATGGAGTTTAACAGCAAGCGGCGCCGAAGTTCACCTAGCTGGCCCCCCGACATTGTTACCCAAGTTATTTGCTTCCTGGGGCATGGGGCATGAAGCATCTCCTGGTGTCCCCCCCACAAGAGGAGAAGACGAGAATTCCCAATTACCCATTACCAATTACCTCGTTCCCACGGCTCTGCCTTACCTCGTTCCCACGGCTCTGCCTGGGAATGCCATTACCCAACCCAAATTATTTTTGCATTGGGATATCGAACCGGCTTTACAAAATGCCGATTTTGTGATGACGTTGCGCTTGCAAAAGGAACGGATGACTCAGCATCTGCTACCTTCGTTGCGAGAGTACCACCAGCGGTATGGAATTACACGCGATCGCCTCAAACTCTGCCAAAGTGATGTTAAAGTACTTCACCCCGGCCCCGTCAACCGAGGCGTGGAAATTAGCTCAGATTTAATGGACGATCCCCAATTTAGTTTAATTTCCCAACAAGTCACCAGCGGCGTTGCCGTCCGCATGGCTCTTTTATACTTAATTGGTGGAGGTAAAGCTTAGGAAATAATTTCAGATTTTAGATTGCAGATTGGGGATTTAATTTCAATCGCCAATCTCAAATCCCAAATCTAAAATCTAAAATCTAAAATCTAAAATTCCCCATTACCCATTAGCAATAACCTGATGTAAACTTTTCAACAATTGCTCTGCCGTATAAGGCTTTGATAAAAACATTTTGACGCCGATATTTGCCAGTTCAGCACTCATGTCGTTGGAAAAAAGACCGCTGCTGGCAATAACCTTGACTTGCGGGTTAATTTTTTGTAACGTGCGAATCGTGGTTAACCCATCCATAGACGGCATCATCATATCCACGATCGCCGCGCTGATGTCTTGTTTGTGGTGGGCGTAGAGAGCGATCGCATCCAAACCATCCTGGGCCGTTACCACTTTATAATTATAAGCTTCTAAAGATGCTTTAGTCACGTCGCAAATTGCTAATTCATCATCCACAACCAAAATCAATTCTCCATTTCCTTCAATGATTTTCCCTGCCGACTTCGATGATTTTATCTCGCGTTTTTTCCGGGCGGGTAAATATACCTTAAATCGCGTTCCTTTCCCCACTTCGCTGTAGGCATTGATAAAACCGCCATGACCTTTAATAATACCCATTACAGTTGAAAGACCAAGTCCGCTGCCTTTTCCAATTTCCTTAGTTGTGAAAAATGGTTCAAAGATTCTATCGATGATTTCTCTTGGAATTCCGCATCCAGTATCTGCGACAGTAATAACCACATAGCGCCCAACTTTGGCGTCAATATTCATCTTGGCATAGTGGGCGTCAATCTTAATATTTTCCGCTGAAATATTGAGACTCCCGCCATTTGGCATAGCATCGCGAGCGTTGACGCAGAGATTGATTAAAACTTGATGCAGTTGAGTCGCATCGCCGGAAATAGGCCAAAGTTCTGTTTTTGGTTTATGGGCGAACAGAGCGATAGATTTGGGAAAAGTTTCTTTGACTATTTTTGCCACTTCTTCAATTAAGTCAAAAACTTGAATAACAGCCCTTTCTCCTTCAGTTCCCCGCGCAAAAGACAGCACTTGTTTAATTAAATCTGCTCCCCGTTTAGCGTTGTTTTCTAGTAATTTCAACAACCGCTGACTCCGCTCATCAGTCACGACCATTTCCAGGATTTGAACCGATGTCAGAATTGGCGTTAGAATATTATTTAAATCGTGAGCCATTCCCCCAGCCAAAGTGCCGATACTTTCCAGCCTCTGGGCGCGTTGAAACTGCACTTCTAGTTGTTTTTTCTCAGTTATATCCGTATTGACAATCAGAATTGATTTGGGTTTATTCTCTTCATCCCGCACTAGCGTCCAGCGGCTTTCGACAACAATCTCTTTGCCGTCTTTCCTAACTTGCCGCAATTCACCATGCCACTCGCCCGTCGCAAAAACTGTTTGGCGAGCTTGTTGGATTGGAGCTGAATGCTTAAACAAAACTTCTGAAGAACAACCGACAATTTCCCTGGAATTCCAACCATATAAGCGTTGGGCGCTGCCGTTGCAAAAACGAATGAAATCTTCTGTATCCAGAACAAAAATAGCATCTTGGGATTTGTCGAGGAGGGTTGCTTGCTCCCGAATTTGCTCTTGAGCCAATTTGCGCTCGGTGATATCTTCTGCAATGCCCAATAAATATTGGGGTTTTCCGCCTTTTTGTAAAATTGGAATTTTTTTAGTATGCAAAAATTTAATTTCTTTATTCTTGGTTGGGATTGGTTCTTCTGGAATATCTACAACTTTTTTATGCGATAATACTTCCCGGTCTTTTGCCGTCAACAGGTCGGCTATTTCTGGCGGAAAAAAGTCATAGTCGCTGTGCCCCATAATTTCTTGTTTATCAAAACCAATCATTTCTGTAGCGGCTTTGTTGATGCTGACATACTTGAGTTTATTAGCCTCTTTGACAAAAATCGCGTAAGGAATATTTTCAACAATCGAATTGAGGAAAATTTGGGTGCTACGCATTTGTTCTTCGGCAATCTTGCGGGCGGTAATATCTGTCTGAATGCCGACAAAATAAAGTAAATCCCCTTTTTCTGAAAACACGGGAGAGATTTTGACTTCGTTCCAAAATGGCTGACCATCTTTGCGATAGTTCAACAGCGTGGCTTGAATTTCTTGCCGAAGAGCAACAGCTCGCTTGATTCTAGTCACTTCTTTTTTATCTGTACCGGCGCCTTGCAAAAAGCGACAGTTAGTACCAATAATTTCTTCTGGTAAATACCCAGTAATCTTGGAAAAAGCAGGATTGGCGTAGATAATCGGATTATCTGGTTGATTCGGATCGGTAACGATCGCGCCATCGGAAACCGAAGCCACGACACGGGCAAGTTTGAGATTCTCGGCAGTTATGTTTCGCATCTCTGCTTCTGCTTGCTGACACTCAGTCACAATCCGTGCCATATCGGCGATATGACGCCGCAACTCCAACTGGCTGATAATTTGGCGACTGAGGGCTTGGAGTGCCTCCACCTGTGCCAAACTCAGCTGGTGGGGTACGGTGTCAGCTACGCAAAGCGTGCCGATGATTTGTCCTTTTGGTGCAATCAGAGGGACGCCAGCGTAAAATCGGATGTGGGGATAAGCCGTCACGACGGGGTTCTTGGCGAAGCGATCGTCGGCTAAGGTATCGGGGATAACCAGAACATCCCCTTGCTGAATGCATTGGGGACACAAACCAAAGTCGCGGGGCATTTCCGTGACATCCAACCCCAGCTTAGATTTGAACCATTGACGGTTGCCATCGATGAGATTGATTAAGGCAATGGTAGTACCGCAAATATCGGCGGCTAAACGGGCGAGATCGTCGAAAGCTGATTCTGGCTCGGTATCGATAATCTGATACTGGTGGATGGCTGCGAGCCTTTCCGCTTCATGGTCGGGTAAGGTGGCTTTCATTAAATTAAAATTAAAGCAAAAAATCCTTCAATCGATTGCTGCTAAAATGCTAATGCTAAGTATTTGCTAGCTGTCTGGGAGAAATCTTTTTAAAATGCTTTGGTTTAATCTATTCCAGATTCTAGTTCAGCATTGAGTAGTAGTGGCGGAGGCCGAAACAGAATATAACATTGACATCCATCCTACCCTACAACGTTATCGGGTAGGATACCCTGCGAATTGCTTCTTAGGTTTCCTGGTTCGCTCCCACTTACCTAGGTCTAGCCAGATAGCTTCCTCCGGGACGAGCGAAAAGTTGGATTAAGGTTCTAAGGAATCTCCAGGTTTGAGCGTAGCGAAATCGGGAGAGGTTTCAAATCCAAGTAATGTTCGATAACCATTACTTGTTGCATGGTTGGCTCAATCTTGTACTCGTAGGTTAATGTCAACACTTACCTCACCTCCTATTCTAAATTAGTGCATACCCAAATGTAGAATCAGGCAAAGTGTTTGTAAATTTTGCAGGGATTGACCTGCCAAAATTTACTTGGGGGAGTCCATGTACCAAAGGCTGACTCCACTACGTTCCGTTAAAGCCTCTGTCCTATAGCTCCCCCAAGCCCCCACGTTACGATAGATAGAGATATCCACCAATATTAATGCCAAAAACCCGATGAACCTTGGAGCGACAACAGCCTTAGACTCGTCTGTTAAAAGTGGGGCGAAAGATAGCTTTGCGATCGCGTTTGCACCCCTATCTCTGGAACAAGTGTATCAGCTAGCCGACGATGGGGCTAACGGTGCGGTAGTGGTGATGAGCGGTACTGTACGCAACCAAACTGATGGTAAACCCGTGGTGGCGCTAGAATATCAAGCTTACGAACCGATGGCGCTGGAAATTTTCCGTAAAATCGCCCAAGATATCCGCCAAACTTGGTCGGATGCGAATCGGGTGGTGATACACCATCGCGTCGGACGGTTAGAAATTGGGGAAATTAGCGTGCTGGTGGCGATTGGTTGTCCCCACCGTGGCGAGGCGTTTGCGGCGTGCAAGTATGCGATCGATACGCTGAAGCACAACGCCCCCATCTGGAAAAAGGAGTGGTATAGCGAGCCAACTACTGGTAAACTATCGAGCAGTTGGGTGAGTATTGGTGCTTGTGAATCCCAAGGAAATTGTTAAGCTTGCGCCAGCTATCCGCTGAACGCTAAAGAGTAATCTTTGCTGGATCTAAATATGGGCGATACTGGATTTGAACCAGTGACCCTATCCGTGTGAAGGATATGCGCTACCACTGTGCTAATCGCCCTGGGACTCTAATAATAACACGGATAGCGCAGATGAACTTTAATCTCCTTGCGGGTATTCATCCCACAAAGCAGTTGTCTGACGCAGGCTATTGTGATCGCCATTGCCTAAAATCAAGTGATCTAGTAAGGGAATACTGAGGATTTGCGCTGCGGCTAATAGCTGGCGCGTCAGTTGGATATCTTCATTAGAAGGTTCGACACTTCCAGAAGGATGGTTATGGGCGACGATCGCTCTAGTTGCACCCTGACGAATTACCTCGCGGAAAATCTCGCGAGGATGGGCTAAGGTTTCGGTTGCGGTGCCAATGGTAATCACCTGGGTGCCGAGTAAGCGATTTTTGACATCCAACAGCAGTACTGCGAAACGTTCTTGGGCTTGCCACATTAGGTCTTGGCTGAGGGCGGCGGCGGCGGCGGCGGGGCTTTCAATCGCCGTCCGATCCAGGGGGCGAGATTGAAACGATCGCTTACCCAACTCAATGGCGGCGAGAATCGTTGTCGCCTTGGCAGGACCAATGCCGGGGATTTGCATTAATTCTTGAGCGCTGATATCCCGCAAAACTGAGAGCGGATCGCGCCCGTGTTGGCTTAATTGCTGCAAGATATATTGTCCCAAACCGATGGCGGATAGTTTGCCTTGTCCTTGACCCGTGCCGAGTAAAATAGCAATCAGTTCGGCAGTGGCTAGAATTTGGGGGCCGTGTGCCAGCAAGCGCTCGCGGGGGCGTTCGCCCTTGGGTATATCTGCAACTCTCAGGCAATAGGTCATAGAGGCAACTGAGAAACTGAAATATAAGGGTTTAGGTTCAGTTATCCCCTAAAAGGCGGCAAAAATAACAGATTACTCCTAGGCATGGTTAGAGAAAGGTTTTAGGACAACCAAGTGCGATACGCAAAGGCGCGATCGCACTCGCGCTCTGCCGCAAACACGCACTGGCGATCGCAAGGGCTGAGGGCGATTTAGGTAAACACAGATTCACCACAAGGCTAAGCCATAAGATAGCAGCCGCCGATCGAGATTGAGCTTTATGATTGATGTTTGTAAGCGTTATCACATTCCCCGTGACCTCCAAAGTTCCTTCTAACTCTTCCTCAGAATCGGCACAAGCTTGGCACACCTTGGAAATTGATAAGACGCTCAGAGTCTTTGGCAGCGATCGCGATGCGGGCTTGACTTCTCAACAGGTGTCAGAAGGCTTGCAGCGCTATGGCCCCAACGAACTCACCGAAACGGGTGGTCGCAGCGGCTGGGCTATCTTTCTCGATCAGTTCAAAAACATTATGTTATTGATGCTGATCGGCGTGGCTATTGTTTCCGGCGTTCTCGATTTGTTAAAGCTACAGGGAGGCAATGCCGAAGGTGAGGTTCCCTTCAAAGATACGATCGCCATTATGGCGATCGTCATTCTTAACGGCGTCTTGGGCTACCTCCAGGAAAGTCGAGCCGAAAAAGCTTTAGCGGCGCTCAAGCGCCTTTCCTCGCCCAAGGTGCGCGTAATTCGCGATCGCAGAATCATTGAAGTCAATGCCAAAGAACTTGTCCCCGGAGATGTGATGCTCCTGGAAGCCGGGGTGCAAGTGGCGGCAGACGGACGTCTTGTCGAACAAGCAAATCTTCAGATCCGTGAAGCGGCACTCACCGGAGAAGCCGAGGCGGTTTCCAAGCAAGCCGATCAGCAACTGGGTGAAGATATAGCCTTGGGCGATCGCACTAATATGGTGTTCCAAGGTACTGAAGTTGTCTTTGGACGCGGCAAGGTGGTCGTTACCGGCACCGGAATGCAAACCGAATTAGGTAAAATTGCCTCTTTGTTGCAATCGGTTGAATCCGAACCTACCCCACTGCAACAGCGGATGGGTCAACTCGGTAACGTTCTGGTTAGCGGATCTTTAGTCCTAGTGGCTTTAGTCGTTGGCGGCGGCTTGATTCACACCGGCATCCAAACCGGCTGGCAGACCAACCAAATTTTTAACACGTTTGTAGAGTTAATCGAAGTTTCTCTCTCGATGGCGGTGGCTGTGGTTCCCGAAGGCTTACCCGCAGTTATTACCGTCACCCTGGCTTTGGGCACTCAGCGCATGGTGCGCCGCCACGCGCTAATTCGCAAACTTCCGGCTGTAGAAACCTTGGGTTCGGTGACGACGATTTGTTCGGATAAAACCGGCACCCTGACTCAAAATAAAATGGTGGTGCAGAAAGTCGCCACCACGGATAAAACCTTCCGCGTCACTGGTGAAGGCTACATCCCGCAAGGGGGATTTTATCTGGAATCTCAGCCAGAAGCTGCCAACTCGCCATCGATTGCACTAGACGAGTATCCAGAATTGCAAATGCTGCTGTCAGCTTGCGTACTGTGCAACGATGCCGTGTTGCAGTGCGAAGCGCAAAACACTCCCGGACAATCTGGCGGCAATTGGACGATTTTGGGAGATCCGACAGAAGGTGCCCTGCTATCTTTGGCAGGCAAAGGTGGCGTTCAAAAAGAAGCTATGGACGCCGGATTGCCCAGGGTGGCAGAAATTCCTTTTTCTTCCGAACGCAAGCGCATGTCTGCAATCGTGCGCGGTGCGGAGGGCAATAACCAGCTCTATATGATGTTCACTAAAGGTTCTCCAGAACTGATTTTAGAGCGTTGCACTACTTATCAAAGCGGCGATCAGGCATTTGTACTCACACCGCAAAACCGCAGCCAGATTCTCGAGCAAAATAACTATATGGCGAGTAAGGGGCTGCGGGTGTTGGGATTTGCTTTCAAAAACCTCGATGCCGAACCAGCTAAAGAGCCAGATGAACAGATCGAGCATGAATTGGTCTGGCTGGGATTGGTGGGAATGCTCGATGCCCCCCGCCCCGAAGTGCGCGATGCCGTTGCTAAGTGCAAGCAGGCAGGTATTCGCCCGGTGATGATTACCGGCGACCACCAGCTAACTGCTCGCGCGATCGCTTACGATCTGGGCATCGCCTCCCAAGGCGATCGCGTTCTCACCGGCACCGAGTTGCAAAAACTCTCCCAAGAAAACCTGAAGCAGGAAGTAGAACAGGTATCAATTTACGCCCGCGTTTCCCCAGAACACAAACTGCGAATTGTCCAAGCCCTCCAAAGTCGCGGTAAATTTGTTGCCATGACCGGCGATGGCGTTAACGATGCCCCCGCGCTCAAACAAGCCGATATTGGCATCGCCATGGGCATCACCGGCACCGATGTCAGCAAAGAAGCCAGCGATATGGTATTGCTCGACGATAACTTTGCTACCATCGTCGCCGCTACTGAAGAAGG
>DNGJ01000021.1 GCA_003486305.1 Cyanobacteria bacterium UBA11371 | reverse complement strand
CAACTATCAACTGTCAACTATCAACTGTCAACTGTCAACTGTCAACTGTCAACTATCAACTGTCAACTATCAACTATCAACTATCAACTATCAACTGTCAACTATCAACTATGACGTTTTTTTCTTGGTAGCAGTAGTTTTGGTTGTGGTTTTACTCGCAGCAGTTTTAGTCGTCTTCGCTTTTGATGTAGTTGATTTTTTAGCGGTCGTTGACTTACTCGACTTGCTACTAGATTTGGTAGACTTCGCCGTAGATGCCTTCGCAGCTAGAAGCTCAAGTGCTTTCTCCAGCGTCACCGCTTCCACCGATTCCCCTTCTGGGATGGAAGCATTGGTTTTGCCGTGCTTGATATAAGGGCCATAGGGGCCATCGTAAATATTGATTGGCTCTCCATCTTCTGGGTGATTGCCGAGTTCGCGCAATGCTTCCTTAGTCTTGCTGCGACTGCCGCCGCGTCCTGCTTTCGGCTGAGAAAGTAACTCTAATGCACGTTCTAGCGTAATTGTCAAGACATCATCGGTGGCTTTGAGCGAGCGATAATCTTTCCCGCCTTCCTTGCCTTGGTCGTGGACGACGTAGGGGCCATAAGGGCCGAGTGCGGCTTGAATTTTGCCTCCGGTGTCTGGGTGTACGCCCAGGGTGCGGGGTAAAGCCAGCAGTCCCAGTGCCATCTCTAGGGTGACATCCTCGACTTTGGTATTTTTGGGAATTCCGGCGCGCTTGGGTTTTTTCTTGCTGCCTTCTTGGGCGTCGCCAAGTTGGATATAGTGACCGTAGCTGCCCAGCAGGATGTAAATCGGTTCCCCGGTTTCTGGGTGAATTCCTAGCTTTTCGGGGCCTTCGGTTTTCTGCCGCAGGATGGTTTCTACCTGTTCGGGGTTGATGTCGGCGGGGGTTAAATCTTTGGGAATCGAAGCGGTGACCACGCCGTCGCCGTTTTCGGCTTCCACGTAGGGGCCAAATTTACCGATGCGGATTTTGGCATCTATGCCTTCGAGTGCGATAGTCCTGGCTTCGGTTGCGTCTATTTGGCTTTCTCGTACCTTGACCTGAGTTTCTAAACCCTCCTCGCCTTGATAAAATTTCCGCAAGTAAGGCAGCCAGTCAACTCCGCCTGTGGCAATGTCGTCTAGGGTTTGTTCCATGCGGGAAGTAAATCCGGTGTCTACCAAGTCGGGAAAGTATTTTTCCAGCAATCCTGTGACGGCGAAGGCGGTAAAGGTGGGCACCAGGGCGTTACCGTTCATTTGGGCGTAACCCCGGTCAACGATGGTGCTGATGATGCTGGCGTAGGTACTGGGACGCCCGATGCCTTCGCTTTCTAAGGTTTTGACTAGAGATGCTTCGGTGTAGCGGGCGGGGGGTTGGGTTTCGTGACCGATCGCTTCGAGTTCAGTACAGTTGGGATGGTCGCCGACTTTTAATGGCGGTAGAATCACTTCTTGGTCTTCGATCGCAGCGTTGGGATCGTCGGAACCTTCGACGTAGGCGCGCAGATATCCAGGGAAGTTGATGCGCTTACCGCTGGAACGGAAACCGGCATCTTCGACTTGAATTTCAACGCTAATCAGGGTTTGGCGCGAGTCTGCCATTTGGGTGGCGACGGTGCGCTTCCAAATTAAGTCATAAAGCCGGAATTCTCTATCTTTGAGTCCGGTTTCTTGGGGGGTGCGGAAGCTGCTACCGGCGGGGCGAATCGCTTCGTGGGCTTCTTGGGCACCTTTGCTTTTGGTGCTGTACTGGCGTGCTTTGGGGCTGAGGTATTCTTTGCCGTACATTTGCTCGACGCAGGAGCGGGCGGCTGCGATCGCTTGTTCCGACAAATGCACCGAGTCTGTACGCATGTAGGTAATATACCCCTGCTCGTACAAACTTTGCGCGGTTCGCATTGTATCTTTTGCCGATAAGCCTAATTTCCGGTTGGCTTCTTGTTGCAGCGTCGAGGTAGTAAAGGGTGGGGCTGGTTTGCGCGTAATCGGTCTTTCTTCGATATTCGCCACTGTCCAAGTTTTACCCGTCAGCCGTTCCTGTAAGGCTAATGCATCGGCTTCAGAAAGTAAAACTACGTTGCGTCCGGCGGCTATTTGTCCCGTTGATTCGTCAAAATCGCTCCCCGTCGCGACTTTAATCCCTCTCAGGGTGATTAACCGCGCTTCAAACGGGTTTTTATCTTTTTCTAGAGTTGCCTTTAAATCCCAGTAAGTTCCCTGACGGAAGGCGAGGCGCTGACGTTCTCGATTCACCAACAACCGTACTGCTACTGACTGCACCCGCCCTGCGGATAAACCCCTGGCTATTTTCTTCCACAACAGCGGCGAAAGGGTATAACCCACCAACCGATCCAAAATCCGCCGCGTTTCTTGGGCGCGGACTACCTGTTCGTCGATGGTGCGGCAGTGTTTCAGGGCGTCGCGGATAGCTTCTTTGGTGATTTCGTGAAATACCATCCGCTTGATCGGCACTTTCGGTTTTAGCACTTGCAATAAATGCCAACTAATGCTTTCCCCTTCCCGGTCTTCGTCCGTCGCCAGTACGAGTTCGTCAGCTTCTTTGAGCGCGTCTTTTAGCTGCTTGACGGTTTTCTCTTTTTCTTTGGGGATGATGTACAGCGGTTCAAAGTCAGCCTCTACGTTGACACCGAACTGCGCCCATTTTGTCCCTTTAACTTCTGGGGGAATTTCGTCTGCGGATGAGGGGAGGTCGCGCACGTGTCCCATCGACGCTTCTACCCGGTAGTCGGAGGGCAGGTAGTTGCGGATGGTGCGTGCTTTGGTGGGTGATTCGACGATGACGAGGGTTGACATGGGAACTTCAACAATAGCAGTTAAGCTAGCTTGTCTAATTTAGAGAATTTGTGCAACTTGTCAAGAGGGATAGTGGCTTTAGAGGGATGCTGGTGCTTCCCAAAGGCGCGCGATCGCTCTTATTGTCAGGCTATCTCAATTTCTAACTTACCGTTGATGGATGTGGATCGAGGTTTGCCCGTAAGGATGCGCCGCGCTTTGATTTTTTCCTGATGATTGTGTGAAATCTTGAGATGCGCTTGCTTGAGATGGGCACACCGCGCTAGTAGCGCTAACCCAGCTTAATTCTTTTATACCGGGAAAAGCTTCGATGCGATCGCTCTCTACATTTTCTCTCCAGATTCCCTAACTACGACTCCCTACGAGACTCGCTCTTGTATTATAACTGTACTATAAACCCAGAAATGATGGTTTACAGGGAAAACTTGAGGCAAGCTGGGTAAGCGTACCTGACGGGAGGTGAGATCGGATGGAAACATTGACGCCTGAACAAGCAGCGCAGATTGCAATTATTGTGGAGAAATGGAGAGCGATCGCTCTTTCTACCGAACCAATCGATCGGCACAAAGCTGCGTCAGCAATCAAAGCAGCCTACGCACTTATGGGCAAAGAAGTCCCCGAAATTGTTTTTTGTCCCAGTCCTCGTGACGCTTTGAACAAACTATTTTTGAGCCACCTGGGTCAGCTTGCTCATAAAATAGAAAAGCAAATCGTTACTAAGGTAGTAAATAAACCAGGAATTATTGCAAAACTCAAAAAACAACAACGAAAGCTGGTTATTGATTATTTTCAAAATCCAGGCAATGCTATAAAAGACATCGATATAAATCAGCGTGAAATCTTCGAGCATATCGAGAATAGCTTTGTTTTAGAAGTAGATTATTTTTCTTCTATCGCTATGGTTAATTTAGGATACCAACTGCACAATCGCATAATATACGAACTTTATATTCAAGCAAAGCAACAAATAAAAAGCAAAATAGCTAAACTCCAAAGCCAGCTAGGAGAAAGGCTCTGGCACTCACTAAAGAGCGAATTAGAACAGCAAAACAGGCAGACAATAAACAGTAACTATCACGCACGTACATTACTTTATGATTGCTGTTGGCTTGATATTTGCACTTCGTTTTTAGATTGTACAGCAAATCAAAGCGTCAGGGAAGTATTGGAGTCGTTGGTAAAAGAATGCGGGCAGATTTGTGCGTATGAAAAGATTTGCTTTGTATGCGATCGCCCGCGCATTCTCTCGTTTGATAACCAACAGCGACTGCACGCAGAAGGCGCACCCGCGATTCAATTTGCTGATGGTTTCAGCGTTTACGCCTATCACGGCGTGAGACTACCTGAGAAATATGGCAAATTGCACCCAGATCGGTGGCGTTCAGAATGGCTATTAACCGAAAAAAACGCGGAACTTAGGCGAGTATTAATTCAGGGAATTGGTTACGATAGAATTTGTCAGGAATTAGAAGCTATTGAATTAGATAATTGGCAAGAATACACGCTGTTAAAAATTGACAATGTTGAGGCAGAGCCAATGTACATATTAAAAATGATCTGCCCTAGCACTGGGAGAATTCACGCTTTGCGCGTACCACCTGATATAGAATCGGCTAGAGAAGCAATTCGCTGGGTAAATTGGGGAATCGATCCAGAGGAATTTTCAGTACAAACTTAAAATATTTAGCCCATGACGATATACTCTAACGCAGGGGGAATCTGCATTTTTTTAGAAGCGTCGAGGATTTCTATACCGACAATATTGCCATTAGCATCGTAATCAAGAATTACACCTGGTTTGTCTTCATCACTTTCTTCGATCTTGGCGGTGCTGAAAATAATATATAGAACATCAACTTCAGGATCGTAAGTGACTTTCATGTTGCTCTCCAGTATTTGGAAATTTGGCTAGTTTTATAGACGGTAAGCACAATAGCAGGGTTAGTGTTATCCATTATAATTGCCCGAACCAGATAAGTTTTACCATTTTCAAACAAAAACTGAGATTGGTAAACTTTCTTACTCTCCTGCTCATCAACTATTTGTTGAGGAGTTTGCAAAACAGAGTCCAAAAACTCGGTTGGAATTCCACGGCGTTCTAGTTGCTCTTGTGCATGGCGCGATAATTGAAATCTCATTGCTGACTTTTTAGTGGCGTACCAACTGAGGATGCTAAAATTATCACCAAGAATGGAGACAAAATAAGCAGCATGGCAAAAATCGAAATTGAATTAGACGACGAAACGTTTGAGCGGGCTAAAAAACTGGCTGAGAAAAACCATTGTACCATTTCAGAACTGCTTAAAGTAACGATCGCTCAACTCGATGAAGCAACCTTGGCGCGAATCTATTGGCTGTCAAAGGTACCCAATTGTACGATGGCAGAACTGATTGCAGAGGCGGTTAGACAATTAGCCGTTGCAGATGTTGATAAATATCCCATGCTAGGAGGATTGGAAGATGAAGCAGAATTGGTAGATGAGATTGTAGAAGATATAATGAGGAAGCGAGCGGTACATCATTGAGAAGATGAGGCAGCGTGAAAAAAGTAAAGATTGAAATTGAACTGGAAGAACCAACTTTTTGGCGTGCTAAGCAAATGGCTATTGCGAGCGATCGCACTATATCAGACTTGATCGCCTACGCTATCGAAAAATTAGCCGAAATAGAACCGCCAAAAGACGCAATCTTGGGTGGATGGGCGGACGAACCTGAATTAGTAGACGAAATCGTAGCAGAAATCATGAGAGATCGGGCAGCACACCCGTTAAATCAAAAATTTGAACAAAGTATTACTTGATACTGATATTTTTTCCGAGATTCGTAAAGGAATTGATGGGCGCGTCGTCTCTAGGGCTGGTGCTTATCGTCATGTCTTTGGTTTCTATACGATCTCTATAATGACTGTTATAGAAGTGGTCAAAGGCTGGCAGAAACGTCAGCGGGAAGACCGCGTTCAAGAGTTTTTGACAGAAATTGCTAATGTGGAAGTGTTACCAATAGAATTTTCTATTGGCGAATTAGCAGGACGAATCTGTGGAGATTTGGAACGCACCGGACAACCAATTGGTTTAGCTGATTCTATAATTGCTGCAACTGCAATCCACCACGATTTAATTTTAATTACCGGCAATATATCCCACTATCAACGCATTCAAGGTATGGGGTATAGTTTAAAGCTGGATAACTGGCGCAACTAAAAGCATAAGGGTGCAAGGAGGCATATCGCTCGAACACCTTGAGCGCAAGTAACCCAGAACACAATATTATTAATAGTGTCCGGTGACTCTATGCCTTATCCCCAATACTGGTAGGTTCTATGAGCTTTGCTGAACTCGCAGCCCAGTTAAATGCTGGAACAATTTTGCCAGAGACTATCGTCCTGATAACGATTCTGGTAGTCATACTGGGTGACTTAATCGTCGGTAGGACATCCTCGCGCTGGCTACCCTACGCAGCGATCGCAGGTCTTCTAGCCGCCGTTGTCGCCCTATACTTTCAATGGGATATTTCAAACCCGATCTCGTTTTTGGGTGGCTTTAACGGCGATGCCCTCAGCGTCGTATTTCGCGGTATCATCGCCTTGTCTGCTGCCGTCACGATTTTGATGTCGATCCGCTATGT
>DNGJ01000167.1 GCA_003486305.1 Cyanobacteria bacterium UBA11371 | reverse complement strand
TCGGGACGGTGATATTTTAATTCTCGTTCTGTTGGTCTTAAAAACAGTTGGTGAACGAATAAGTTTTGCCAAGCAAATTGGTTGATGACTCTCACACCCAAGCGGTATGTTGGATCTGCGCCTACATACCCATCAAAAATGTACAAATCTCTGCTTTGGATGTAGGCTAGCATCCGCTTGTAAAGCTGTTCAAATTTATCGGGAGAAAGGGCAACGTTGATTGCGTTCCAATCTACTTCGTCGAGGATTTCTGGTTCTGCAACGATGAATTTATCGTTGGGCGATCGCCCGGTATATTTCCCCGTCTTAACGCACAGGGCGCCGTTCGCTGCTAAAGTGCCTTCTTTCCGCGCTAAAATGTGTTCTATTAGCTGGGCTACTGATAGGTTTCGATACAAGCGACCGATGTTTTTGATGCCTAAAGACTCTAGTCCAAAGTTTTTGTCGTTGCTTGGTTCGATCTCTTGGTCAAAAGTATCGAGTTCCCAATTCAGGTTGTTCAGGTTCAAAGAATCTAGGTGGGATGCGATCGCATTCATTTTATCCCCCACTTTGTTAGCTAGGTTTTACTTCACATCTGCAATATTCTCGATCAATTGCACATCCTTATTTTGATTCCTGAGAGGATCGATGTGCGATTTTTCTGTAAGTATTGATACTAATTTTTTACCAGGTTGCCAAAAGCTATGGATTTTTTATTTAAGATTATTTGCGTTAATTAAGACAAGTTCTTGCTTTGAGAATAAAGTTTACAGCGGCTTGCAGCCGCGTGAGGTACAGCGCAATCGCTTCGTTTGTGTAGCGGCAGTATTAATGCTGCCGCTACACAAACGAAGGTGTACCTCTACTGAGTTAGTAAGTTGCAAATTTTACATTACCCTTTGAGGCTCAAGACTTCCCGATCCAGAACCCGGTTCAATTTGCCACTCTTAAACCCTTCCAAATCTAGGGTTACGTAGATAAAACCGAACTCTTGAAATGCCGTCACCAACGTAGGTAAATCGGTGGTTAAGACAAACTCCTTAATTTGCTCTGGGGGTAACTCAATTCTGGCGGTATCACCTTCGGATCGCACTCGCAGATTTTTCAACCCCAGTTTCCGCAAGTAAAGTTCTGCTCTCCCAACTCGCTGCAATTTTCCGACGGTAATTTCTTCGCCGTAGGGAAAGCGCGAACTGAGACAAGGTTGGGCGGGTTTATCCCACCAGGGAAGTCCTAATTGTTGGGAAAGTTGGCGGACTTCGATTTTAGTGATGCCGACTTCTGCTAGAGGCGATCGCGCACCCCTTTCTTTCGCCGCCTGGATTCCGGGGCGATAATCTTGCAAATCGTCTGCATTGACGCCATCGACGACGTAGGGATAACCCCGCTGCAATGCCAAGGGTTTGAGGGTGTCGTGCAATTCGCTTTTGCAAAAATAACAGCGATTGACGGGATTTGCGGTGTAATTGGGATTGTCCATTTCGTGAGTTTGGACAATTTCGTGAGGAATTCCGATCGCCGCCGCCTGGATGCGCGCTTCTTCTAAGTCTTCCGGTAAGAGCGAGGGAGATTCGGCGGTGATCGCCAGCGCGCGATCGCTCAACACATCGTAAGCAATTTTCGCTACCAACGTGCTGTCAATCCCCCCAGAATACGCGATTAATGCCCGATCCATTTCGGCAAATATTGTTTTTAGTTGCTCAAGTTTCTGCGCTAACATTACAAGTCTACAAACAACAGCGTTTAACGATTTCACCTTTTCTTTACAATTTTACACATAAATTGGGTTTTCTACCTGAATGCATCGTTCCGGCGCAATTTGTTTGTGTAGCAATTGTGGTGGATTTGTGAAACCAGGTTTTTTTTAACGAACCGCTGACAACTGACAACAGACAGGTTTAACTGGAATTGCGATCGCCAACTCAGTTCCTTCACCAGGCGAGGAAAAACACTGCAACGAACCTCCATGTCGCTCGACAACAATTTGATAGCTAATCGCTAGACCCATTCCAGTGCCTTTTCCTACCGATTTAGTAGTAAAAAACGGGTTAAACAAGCGCTGTTTTACATTTTCGTTCATGCCTATCCCATTGTCGGCAATGCGAATTACTACTTGCTCTGGGGTTTCAATTCCATCTTCTGATAACTGACCTTTGACTAATTCTGTTTTAATCCGAATTGTTGGCTTGAAATAATAATCCTCTTTGATTTTACTTTCTAAAGCATCAATGGCATTACTCAAAAGATTCATAAATACTTGATTGAGTTGTCCGGCATAGCATTCTAAGGTTGGCAGTTTGCCATACTCTTTGATTATCTGAATCCCTACTTGGTCGTATTTGGCTTTGAGGCGATGTTGCAGTATGAGTAAAGTACTCTCGATTCCCTCGTGAATATTTACATCTTTGACCTCGGCTTCATCCATGCGGGAAAACGTTCGCAAAGAAGCCACAATTTTCTGTATTCTATCTGCTCCTATCTTCATCGAAGCCAAAAGTTTGGGCAAGTCATCTAACAAAAAATCTAACTCAATAGCTGAGATTACTTCTTTAATTTTTTCGTCTGAATCGCGATATTTTTCTTGATAAAGTTTGAGCAAAAAAAGCAGGTCAGAAACATATTCGTTGGCATGGGTGAGATTGCCAAAGATAAAGTTAACCGGGTTGTTGATTTCATGGGCAATACCAGCTACGAGTTCACCCAAGGAAGACATTTTTTCGCTTTGAATCAGTTGCGTTTGGGTGCGCTGGAGTTCTTGCAAGGTTCCCTTTAACTCTTGCGCCTGCTTTTTCAGTTGTGCTTCTGACTGTTGCAAAGCTGACTCAGCTTTTATGCGATCGCTTAAAAGTTCCTGCAATTTTAAGTTCGCTGCTTCCAATTGCGCTGGACTCGGGAGTGCTAAGGCTTTAGGCACTAATGGCACTAACATCGCCGCCGTGTAAACTGAAATCATCGCGGTAATTGCTTTGAGCGCCCCACTCACCCAATAGATTGGATGCCAAAGCGTCCAAATTTCCATCAGATGGGTAGTTCCGCAAGCAATTATAAATGCTCCAAATAGCTGGAAAATCCAATTAAATGGTAAGTCCTCCCGCTTGCGAACAAAATAAAGCAGCGTCAAAGGAATTGAATAATAGGATATGGCAATCAGGCTGTCGGATACTATATGCAGCCAGACTAACCCAGGCTTCCAAAGATAGCAATGACCGTGGGGAATAAAGCCACTTGGAGTCAAAAAGTTGGGAAAAATTTCTAGCATAACTAACTAGGAGCCTTTTTGCAGTTGAGTTAGCAAATGACAACCACCAAGGGTGTTTTGTTAAGAAAATTAAATTTTTGTTAAACTCAAGACACCTGGTTGATTGCCCCCCGACACCGAAAGCTGAACGGCTTCTATAGAAGCCACTCAATTTAATAATAAATCTCAAATGTGCATTTTTTGTGCAGAAGAAGCAGTTAAATGTAAGTTATATAAGAAAATATACTCAGTTTTCCCGAACCAACTTGAGAACGAGATAATCGAACAGAGGATAGGGATTAATGGATATTTTGGTTATTGGCAGCGGTTTTGGCGGACTCTCGGCGGCGATCAGGCTGCAAGCGCAGGGACATCGGGTAACAATTGTAGACAAGCGCGACCTCCCGGGGGGGCGCGCTTATGTCTACGAACAAGATGGTTTTCGCTTTGATGCTGGCCCTACTATTATTACCTCTCCCTGGCTGATTCGCGAATTATTCGAGTTATGCGGTAAGCAAACTGAAGATTATGTCAAGCTTGTTCCTCTAGACCCGTTTTATAATATTAGGTTTGAGGATGGATCGGTTTTTCATTATAATAGCGATCGCAACCAAATCCTCAAACAAATTCAGCAGTTTAATCCAGCAGATGTAGAAGGTTATCAACGATTTTATCACGCATCGTCACAAGTGTTTAAAAAAGGCTTGCCTTTGATGACCAAACCTTTTACTCAAATTGCAGATATGCTCAAGGTTGCACCGGATATGGTGCAGTTGCAATCGTTTAAATCGGTAGCCGGGTTTGTGAATCAATATATCAAAGATGAACGGCTGCGAATTGCTTTTAGCTTTCATCCTTTGTTAATTGGTGGAAATCCGTTTCAGAGTACTTCTATTTACGCCATGATTCACAAACTAGAGCAAGAGTTTGGCATCTGGTTTGCGATGGGGGGGACGGGTGCTTTGGTGCAAGCTTTGACGCGGCTGTTTTGCGAGATTGGCGGGCGATTGTTCCTCAATACAGAAGTGGCTGAAATTGTTATTAATGAAAAGACTAAACGCGCTACTGGAGTGAAAACGAATGATGGAAGGTTTTTCCCGGCGGATGCAGTTGTTAGCAATGGAGATGTGGCGTTTACCTATCTGAATTTGATTCGGGAACAGTTTAGGAAAAAGTGGAGCGATCGCAACATCAAAAACCTGCAATATTCCATGTCATTATTTGTGCTATATTTTGGCACAAATTGCCGTTACGACCACATGGCACACCACGAAATTATCATGGGGAGACGCTACAAAGGCTGGATTGAAGATATTTTTACTCGCAAGCATTTACCCGATGACTTTTCATTATACCTGCATCGACCCACGGCAACCGATCCATCTTTAGCGCCTGAAGGTTGCGATTGTTGGTACGTACTTGCACCCGTTCCCCATTTGGGCGGAAAAATTGATTGGAAAACTCAGGCTAAACCTTATCGAGATGCGATTGTTCGGTATTTGGAACAGCGGTACTTACCAAAGTTATCCGAACATATTGTGACCGAACGTTATATCGATCCATTGCACTTCCGCGACAATTTAAATAGTTATTTGGGAAGCGCTTTTTCTGTAGAGCCAACTTTATTTCAATCAGCTTGGTTTCGTCCCCACAATCAAAGCGAAGATATTCCAAATCTTTATTTTGTGGGTGCGGGAACTCATCCCGGCGCGGGTATTCCTGGAGTGATGAGTTCGGGAAAAATTGTCGCCGAAATGCTAATGGGTAATGGGTAATGGGTAATTGGTAATGGGTAATTGGTAGTAGAGCGTAGGTTGGGTTGAGGTAACGAAACCCAACTACAAAAGTGACAAAATCGTTTAAAGTGGATTAATAGATCTATTTTTTGAACCAGTTATATCATGTCCGCTAGCTTTGGTTGTATATAGTTTTTTATGGTGTAGGGGCGGGTTTTACCAACAATTAAGTGGAACCATGAGATATGTCTTTAAACCCGCCCCGGTTTAGGCTGATCTAATATGATTTCAGCTTGCTTCGGCATCGCAGTCGGGGGCGGGTTTATCAACACAATTTGCCTTGGCTCAAAGATTACTGGTAAAACGCGCCCCTACAAAAATTTTAACTGTACGAGTCCGATGCCACCAGACATGATATTAAACATGAAAAACCCAAAAAAACAAACGCTTAACATCGATGCTGGAACTCTGGTTTTAATTATCTCGGCACTTTTACGAAATGATTACTCTCCCACTGCTAACACACACGCGGAGCGGGTTTACTTTAATTGTTTGTTTTTGCCAAAGTTTATTGGTAAAACCCACACCGTAAATCTCTATATGTTGATGTGTAGCATTATCAAGGTAAATTGGTATAATTATCACAAAAAATTTTCTAATACTGGTAATATCTAATGGCTAATGGTTGAGCGGGAAAATATTCCCAAGAGCAATTAGCAATTAGCAATTAGCAATTAGCAATTTAGCGATCGCATCCACTAATTCGGCTGGTTCTACGGGTTTGGTAATGTGGCGTTGAAAGCCTGCATCGATCGCGCGATCGCTATCTTTTTTTCTAGCATAAGCTGTGAGCGCGATCGCTGGAATTTCTCTTTCTCCCTTTTGTGCTTCTACTAATCGCAACTGCTCGATTAATGAGTAGCCGTCTTCCTCGGGCATTCCAATATCGCTGATTAAAATATCTGGTTTAAATTGATTAAAAATTGCCAGCGCTTCCCTCGCCGATGTAGCTGTTTCTACAATCGCTCCCGACTCGTTTAATGCAAACTCCAGAAATTCGCGGATATCGGTTTCATCATCAACAACGAGTATCTTTACCCCCGTGAGAGAAACTTCAGAATCTAAGCCACCAGGGGAAGCAGAAACCGGGCAAGATATTAGCGGTAGTCTAACTGTAAACGTCGCGCCCTGTCCTTCTCCTGCACTTTCTGCAAACACATTACCGCCGTGCAGTTCTACCAAATGGCGTACAATTGCTAAACCCAATCCCAGTCCATCTTTCGATCTGGTAGTAGTGCTATCTGCTCTCCTAAAGCGCTCAAAAACGTATGGTAAAAAGTCAGCACTTATTCCTTTCCCAGTGTCGGTAACTGTTATTTGGGCATAGTTGGTAATTGGTAATTGGTAATTGGTAATTGGTAATTGGCTATTGTTATCACCTATTCCCAATGACCTATTACCAATTACCACTGACAATTCTACTTCAACTCGCCCACCAGAAGGAGTAAATTTGATCGCGTTGTTGAGTAAATTTCCCACAATTTGCTGTAAGCGATTCAGATCTCCGGATACTTGACAGAAGGTGCAATCTAGTCTTGATTCTAGGTGAATTTGTTTATGTTCGGCGGTGGGACGGACTGCATTAATCGCAGTTTCAACCACGTAATTTAGATTAACTGGTGCAACGTTTAAGCGCAGATTTCCGCGAATCATGCGCGAAATGTCTAATAAATCTTCAATTAATTGGCATTGGGTTTGGGCGTTGCGTTCGATGGTTTCTAAGGCACGATTAACAACTGCCGGGTCAAAGGTGCGAGTTCTTAGCAACTTTGCCCAACCTAAAATAGAATTAAGCGGACTTCGCAATTCGTGGGAAACTATTGCGAGAAATTCATCTTTGGTGTGATTGGCGTGTTCTGCTTCTTCTCTGGCGGCTTTTTCGCTTGCTAAAAGTTCTTCCCGTTCTTGCTCTAATTGCTTGCGATCGCTTATATCCAAAACAAACGCCACCCCGCGATCGCGATATCCGGGCAAGAAGGCACAACCGAGTAAAATTGGGATGCGACGCCCGTCAAAGCAGATGTATTCTTTCTCGAATGGTTCGTATTTCCCTACCGTATGCAGCAGCTTTAATTTTTCCCCATCTGATTCGTAATATTCCGGTGGAGTAATGTCGCGATAGTATATTTTTCCGGCTTGCAATTCTTCTCTGCTGTAACCTGTCATGCGAATAAACGCATCGTTGGCATCGGTAATTTGTCCTTGTATATTCCAAAATAAAATCCCGATCAAATCCGACTCGAATACTCCTCTAAATAATGCTTCGCTTTGTTTGCGATCTGTAATATCTTCGGTGATACCCATCAAGGATTCAAGCGTGCCGTCTGGCGCGTATTCTGGAATAATTCTCGAGTAAAAATGCCGCCCCCTGTGGCTAAATTCCATCGGCGTTACTTGTTTGGTGGCGATCGCTTCGTGGCATTTGCTTTCAAACAAGTCGCACATCTCTTCTTCAAACCCTAATTCCCGTGCCGTTTTGCCGATAAACTGCTGCGGTGGAATCCCAGATACTTGCTCTACAGAGGGACAGATGTAAAGGTGACGCAGATTGGGATCTAGTCGGAAAATCACGTCGGGCAAGTTTTCTACTAAGGTTGAAAACTGTCGTTCGCGACGGCGCAATTCATTTTCCATTTGCTTGCGTTCCGATAAGTCTACGACAAAGCTAACGCCCCGACTTTGGGAATCTTCAAACATTACACCGCCCAGCAAAACGGGGACGCGACTGTTATCTTTGCGGATGTATTCTTTCTCTAGAGTGCCAGCAGTTTTGTGCCGCATTTGTTGCAGCGATCGCTCGCTCCAATCCAATTGCTCTGGTGGCGTCATCGATCTCCAATTCACTTTACCTGCTTGCAAATCTTCCCGCGTGTATCCTACCAGGTTCAAAAAGGCATCATTCGCATCGATTACGGTTCCATCTGCATCCCAAAACATGACGCCGAGCAGATTTAATTCCACCAGTTGTTTGAGTCTAGCTTCGCTTTGTCGCAATGCTTCTTGTGCTTGTTTGCGATCGCTAATATCCGTTGTACTTCCTACAATTCTAATCGCACGACCTGCCTCATCTCGCACCACAAACTTTCGATCTTCTACCCACACGTAGTGACCGTTTTTGTGCCGCACGCGATATTCTGTGCAATGGCGGTCTATCGTTGCGATTTCGGCTAAGAACTTTTCTGGATTCTTTTTTTGCATGTCTTCCGGATGAATGCGATCGTGCCACCATTTCACCGAGGGTTCTGCTTCCTCTGGCGCATATCCCAAAAGCTCGGTTAAACCGCGAGTTCTTTCAACTCTATTGCTCTGCAAATCCCAATCATAAATCAAGCAATTCACCGCTGTCGCTGCTAATTCATATCGCTCGTTGGCGCGAGATAATTCAATTTCTGCTTGTTTGCGTTCTGTAATGTCTAAAACTGTTCCCAAAACTTGGCGCAGCGAACCATCGGGATTTCTGCTAAACGCAACTTCTCGACTATAAAACCAGCGCCATTCCCCATCCGCACGTTGCATCCTGTATTCTATTTCCACAATTGCACCTTCAGGTGCTGCAGAAAGTTGCTCCAAATGCTTAGGAATATTAGCAAAATCTTCTGGATGGATCAGGGTTGGTAAAAGATTTGCTCCCATTCTCTGAACTTGCTCTGATGAGTAGCCAAGCAATTCGGTAACTTGCCGATTTACATAAACATTTCGCTGCTCTACCAGGTCGTAAACGTACAAAATCCCCGGCGTTGTGTCGGCAATTTGCTCGATCAATTCCCGACTTGTTTGCAATTCCTCCTGCGTTTGCTTGCGCTTCGTAATATCCCGAATCAGCCACCGCAAATTAGTCGCTTCTCCTTCCAGGTTATCTGCACTAGCCACCGAAACTTCTGCCGGAAAAGACTCGCCTTTGAGCGGTTTCAATATTAGTTCCCAAGTCTGCATTTGCTGCAATGACTTAGTGCCATTTCTCATATCCACCAGTTCGTTTAATTGGGTGCGAAACCCAGAACGCGCTTGTGGGGAAACGAACATAAATAAGGGTTTCCCTATCAGAAATTCTTGCTGTGCCGATAGCAGTATCCCAGCGGTACGGTTTGCTTCCCTAATTATCCCCGATTTATCCGTGACCAGATATCCATCTGGGGCAAAATTAAACAAATCCTGATACCGCTGACGCTCAATATCGCTGGAGGCGCGAGCCATCTCCAGTTCTTCATTTTGTATTTGCAGTTCCTCTTGAAAACATTGCAAATCTTCCAGCGCCACCTGTAAGTTTTGGTTGGTTTCTGTTAGCTGAGCGGCGCGCTCTTCTAACTCTGCGTATGCATTGAGCAACGCTGACTCGGTTTGCTTGCGCTCGGTCACATCGCGCCAGGACACTACAAAGCCATCATTCCACTTGCTCGCTCGTATATCGTAAGCTCTGGTGGCTTCTTGACCGCCAAATACATCCGCATAAATCAAGGATTCTTTAATTAACGGTTGTCCGGTTTCTACTACCCGACAATATTCGGCAAACAGTCCGCTTTCTACATGAGCGGGCAGCAATTCGCATAGCCGTTGCCCAATATGTTCTGGCGTCATTTTATTGCTTTGGAGGGCGGCTGCGTTGAGATATTCGATCGAAAAATCTACTATTTTCCCTGACCGATCTCGAATCGCCGAATAAATGCCAAAACAATCGAGCATGTTTTCTACAGAAGTGCGAAACCGCTCCTCGCTGTCTTGTAATTTTTTCCGCAATTGGGCATTTTCAATCGCACTCCGCACCGCACTTCGCAATTCATCCGGCGTTGTTTTTTCTTTAATTAAGTAATCTTCTGCTCCGCTTTTGATCGCCTTTACCGCGACTGTTGTATCTTCGATCTCGCTTATCATCACCACAGGCGGGCATTTGCTCCCTGCCTGCTTTTTCAGCTTTTTTATAAACTCTACCCCATCAAATTCTGGTAGCCAAAAATCTACTAATATCCCATCTGGCAGTTGCCCGCGACACAACGCCAATGCTCCCTCTGCCGATCTCTCTTCCAAAATTCTATAGCAATACTCCGGCTCTGCCAGCAGGCAATTCCGATATCTTTTCCGGTCTTGAAGACCCCTTTCAACAATTAGAATCGTTCTTTGCTGTTGTGTCATCATGACCTATTTTTGTGCAGGCGATCGCCTTTACTCAAATTTTCTTTCCCAACCTTGCTTTTGCCTTCTTACTTTTATAACATATCATTTTACCTTTACTACTCATCTTAATTTTTCAGCGTTTTGCTGGTTAACTTGCTATATTAGCCCTTTTTTTACCCAACCGAGGCACCCAGATGCGATCTTATTCCTCAGCTTTTTAATTTCAATTTATTTTGCTAACTCTACAAGCTACAAAAATAAATTAACCCTAAAGAGCGGTTACGGCTTCTACCTTAAGGTGGATAACAGGAAGGGGAATTTAGACTAATTTCCCTGGTTGCATAAATCGCTCCCACCCGCCGACAAGAGGGGGCGGGTGGGAGAAATTGTAGGGGCACGGCTGT
>DNGJ01000211.1 GCA_003486305.1 Cyanobacteria bacterium UBA11371 | reverse complement strand
CAAAGTCACCTGCTCCCCCTCCCTTTCTTTGTGTCCCACTGAATCGTTAAACTACAAAATGATATTTCCCTAACCCCTAATAATCATGAGTGTAGTTAGCCAAGTTATTCTCAAAGCCGACGACGAACTTCGATATCCCAGCATCGGCGAACTCAAGAGTATCAAAGACTTTTTTCAAACCGGCGAGCAGCGGGTGCGGATCGCCAACACATTAGCCGAAAACGAGAAAAAGATAGTAGAAGAAGCCAGCAAACAGCTTTGGCAAAAACGTCCCGATTTTATCGCACCGGGTGGAAACGCCTACGGACAGCGTCAGCGGGCGCTTTGTCTGAGAGACTACGGCTGGTATCTGCGTCTAATTACCTATGGAATTCTCGCCGGAGACAAAGAACCGATCGAGAAAATTGGGTTGATTGGCGTCAAGGAAATGTATAATTCCCTCGGCGTGCCCGTTCCCGGCATGGTGGAATCGATCCGCTGTCTGAAAAAAGCTTCTTTAGGACTGCTTTCCGAGGAAGATGCGATCGCAGCCGCTCCTTACTTTGACTACATCATTCAGTCAATGTCCTAAGCTCGCTAATCGCAGCTACACCAAAAACCGGCTATAAGCTGCGTCAACCCACATCTCTTGTTTGATTTTAGCTAACTTCCCCACCCTTGGCGGTGCTTCCTGGCCTAAGCTGTGTCAGAGTACCGCCAAGCGGTGGGGAAATTTTAATCGGGTAATTGGTAATTGGTAATTGGTAATTGGTAATTGGTAATTGGTAATTGGTAATTGGTAATTGGTCATGCTTGAGAAAAGTGACCCAATGACTCTTGTGGAATCGGCAGTTACGCCCGTCGAGTGCTATTTTTGCCCAAGGTCGAATCACGCATTAGCCATTAGCCATTAGCCATTAGCCAATTCCAATAAAAAACCGACAGTCTGCTTGGAGAAACTGTCGGCGGCTCGTGTGTTCCCTGTCGATGACTCGGCTAGAGTTCAGTTGTCTATTAGTATGGCCTCTTCGTTTTAGGCAGAACGCGATCTGAATCATTCTTGTTTGTGATGTTCATCATAAGTTTTCATACCTAATCCCCCTAAAATACACATTTTTTTTGATTAATCTCCCCTCTGTGCCCCCTCGCAATAGAATAATGGTGCTTCTATAGGTGGGTGTCTTCTGCGTAGCCTACTTGAGGAAAGGATTGCTCGTGGATTATCGCTTTTTGCTGCTTCAAGTCTTAATCGGTGGTATTTGTGTGACTGGTGCGCTCGATGAAGCAGTTGCGAAGCAGTCTGCTGCTGAAATAGCCACAACAGCAGATGCGATCGCCCAGACTGCACCCCCAGCCGATAATCCTCAACCAAGAGAAAATCTGCCGATTCCTCCTTTTAATCCCCAACCCAACCCCAACGAAGATCGTTTCCTGCAACCCGCCCCAACGCCCCAACCGACAACCCCCGAACAAGAGGAACCCGTCTTACCGACTCCCACGCCTACACCCTCCCCAGAAACGCCCCCCGTGAGGATTTCGGTGCGGAAAATTCAAGTTAGCGGTAGTACTATTTTCTCTCAAGACGAGCTTAATCGCATCACCCAACAGTATGAAGGGCGGGAAGCGACATTAGAAGAACTCAGAAGCGTTGCGGATCTGATAACTCAACTTTACATAGACCGGGGTTATATAACCTCGAGAGCGGTTTTGCCAGACCAAACCATCGCCGATGGGATAGTGCAAATTCGCGTTATTGAAGGCAGTATAGAGCGGATTGAGATTGAAGGAACGCGCCGGGTGAATAGGGGATACGTGCGATCGCGCGTGCGCCTGGGAACGGGTACGCCCCTCAATACAGCCGAATTAGAAGAGCAACTGCGACTGTTGCGGACGAATCCTTTATTTGAAAATATAGAAGCCAACCTGCGTTCTGGAACAAGTTTAGGTCAAAGTATTCTGCGAGTTCGCGTTACAGAAGCCGAGCAATTTAGAAGTAACTTTAGCGTTGACAATTACTCGCCGCCTAGCGTTGGTTCCGAACGATTGGGCATTAATTTATTATATCGCAATCTTACCGGATTAGGAGATGAAATATTTGCTTCTTATTACCGTTCTACAACCGGAGGTTCAAACGCGCTGGATTTTACCTATCGCATACCATTGAATGCCAGAGAAGGCACGTTGCAATTGCGAGCTGCACCGAATTGGTTTGAAGTAACCGCCCCAGAATTTGACGAATTAGATATTAGCGGCGATTCCCGATTGTACGAAATAAGTTTTCGACAGCCGCTGATTCGTTCTGTGCGTCAAGAATTTGCTTTATCAGTTGGCTTTACATTTCAAGACGGTCAAACATTTATCGCCAACGAACCGTTTGGTTTTGGCATTGGACCAGATGAAGAAGGTAGAAGCCGCACCAGCACCTTCAAGTTTGGACAAGATTATATTCTGCGAGATGCGCGGGGAGCAACGGCGGTGCGAAGTCAATTTAGTTTTGGCACCAGCTTATTCGATGCTACCACCAATTGGGACCCGATTCCAGACGCTCGCTTTTTCAGTTGGCTGGGTCAATTCCAGCGCGTGCAAAGGCTGTCTGAATCTAATTTGTTAATTCTACAAGCCGACGTACAACTAACACCAAACAGTTTATTATCATCCCAGCAATTTGTCATTGGCGGCGGTCAATCCTTACGCGGCTATCGGCAAAACATCCGCGCTGGCGATAATGGCTTCCGATTTTCCATTGAAGACCGCATTACCTTACAACGGGATGCCGATGGTGCCGCCATATTTCAGATAGCGCCATTTATCGATTTTGGTTCGGTTTGGAATGTATCGAATAATCCCAATTCATCATCAGATCAAAGGTTTTTAGCCGGAGTAGGATTGGGATTATTGTGGCAACCAATTCCTAAAGTAAACCTGCGCCTTGACTACGCTTATCCTTTAATTAACTTGCAAGACCGAGGTGAAAATATCCAAGATTCAGGGTTTTATTTTCAGTTAGTAATTAGCCCCTAATTATTTTTTTAGACCGCGCCGGCGGTCAAAGTTTGTGTAGCCCCACGCTTGAGGGTGGGGGGAAGCGAGTGATTTTTATAGACCGCGCTGGCGGTCAAAGTTTGTGTAGCCCCACGCTTGAGGGTGGGTGGGGGGAAATAATAGCCCTACCAAGGACTTCCAATCATCGTAAAACCAGCCCAGTAAAACGGATGTTCTAAAGTTTTATCGCCCAACTCTGCTAATTCTGGCGGGAGGGAAACAGAGGACAATCCAGGCACTTGCAATTGACCACCTTGCAGGCGTACCTGTCCCCTCAGCATGGCAATTTGTGCTTGTCTGAGTGCATCTGCTTTAATTGCAACTCGCTTTAACTGGGGATAAAACTCACTCATCAGTGCCAACGTGGCTGCATCGGATACATACCACAAACTGGCTAACGCTGTTTTAGCGCCCGATGCTACCGCCAATCCACCAAATCCCAACTCTGCTTGTTCATCTCCCACCGCCGTGCGACAGGCACTCAACACTAATAATTCCACAGGTGGATTATTCCATCTTAATTGCCGCAATTGGTCTAATTTGAGTTGGGTGTCCCAAAACTGGATGAATGAGTTATTGGCGTTTCCGGGTTTAAATTCTCCATGCGTTGCTAGGTGAATAATGCCAAAAGGTGTAGCAGCGCGTTGGGATTTAAGATTTGCCAGGGTGAACTGTTCGTTGAGGAATTTTTTACCAGACCATTCGTTGGTAATCGTAGATAATTCTACTGGGACGGCAGGTAATGGATTTAACTGTTTAAATTCTGATGCACCCATTGCCAGAACTTGGGCGCTCTTGATATCGCCCAGGCGAGTATCGGTTAAATTGATGCTGGGAATTAAGCTGATACTGTACTTTTCTACCAGAAACTGTTGCCCGTCGTACAAAGCGGCGATGGGAAGAGTTCGCAAACCAGCATCCATCGAGAATGCGATCGCATCTATCCCCCTCGCTTGCAATTCGGCTGCCAAAGGTGCAATTAACCACTGGTATAATTGTTGCGCCGATTCTTTGTAACTATCCGTATCCCTTTCATTAGGATCGGTGATCGTTTGACGAAATTCTCTCGCCAATTGCAGCAAAACTTCCCGCTTCGCCTCTGGAACGCTTACGTAAATGGGTTTGCAATGAAGGCGCAAATCCTCCCGCCTCCCAGTTGGGGCGCTTCTGTCGCTTGGTTTGCAATTGGGAGTGACTAACACTAAATCTAATTGTTCTGCGTTAGCCAATACGTAAACAACAGCCACTTTTTTCCCCGTGCGTTCGGCAATTAATCCCAAAATCTCCCCAATTTTTTCCAGCGATACTCCACTCGAAGGCAGTTGCGAGATATTGCCTTCAAAGTAATTGGTAAATTCTTGTTGTCTGAGTTGCTCAATCAGCAATACTGCCTGTTCTAAGTTGCCCCTTTGCAGCGCCTGACCAATATTGTCCCGCAGCGGCCCAGTAGTATCAATAGCTACTCGCGTCGCTACTGCATTGTTGGCTTGGATCGACCCAGCTGTTGCCCCCTGAACGTCTGTAGCAATTCTCGTTGCGTTTGAAACTTGCCCGCCGCCACTATTGCCGTCACCCGGATTATTTGGATTATCCGGATTATTTGGATTCCCCGGATTATCGGGATTATCCGGATTATTTGGATTCCCCGGATTAT
>DNGJ01000387.1 GCA_003486305.1 Cyanobacteria bacterium UBA11371 | reverse complement strand
CGATCGCATGTGTGAGCGATCGCGCGCGCGACGGGTAGCGCATCGCCCGCATAACCCCCAATTGCCGCTCCAATGCCGGTGGGTACAATTAATACGACGGTGTAAGGACGCTTTAGCAATTGCAGATTTTAGATAAACTTGGGCGTTGCTAATTGCTAATTGCTAATTGCTAATGGTAGCATTTTTCCCGATTGAGCCATTAGCTATTAGCCATTAGCCACAAGTACGAACAAAGGGTTTGCCTGTTAGATTTCTGATCCTGGATTTTTTACCGTTACAATTGCTTCTACGGTTGCTTTTTGCTGTTCGGCATCGACCTTTGTCACTGCCCAACGTAGGGGTTCTCCGCGTTTTTTTAATTCCGCTTCAATTTCTTGATTTAGTTTAGCGGGAGATTCGTTGAGGTCAATTTCTGCGGTAATGAAATGGGTGGTCATAATTTTAAGGTTGTCCAAATTGACGATTATAGACTTCTTCTTCTTTTTCAGTCTCAATTTTTAGATCTGAACGGGGATAAGCGACGCATAGGAGAACATAACCTTCTTTTTGCAGATCTGGTCCTACACCCATGCCATCAGTTTGATCGACTTTTCCACCATTAATAATTTGGGCGGCACAGGTAGTGCAAACTCCTGCATTGCAGGAACTTGGCAATTCTATCCCAGCGGCGGAGGCAGCGAGAAGAATTTTTTGATCTTCTGGCACTTGTATGGTGTGGGTACTACCTTGGTGACGAATTTCGACGTTGTAAGTTTGGGTCATCGTATCAGCGAGCTGCTTAATTCTATTAACGGGCGATTGGTAGAGATAGCCAGTACCCGTCCTGGGATTATTTTACCGCTTTGCGGACACTTATAGAGCAGTTAGCTCTAACCCCGTGTATGCGCGACCGGGGTGAGGAGCGTGAGACGATAGGTCTAACAAATTTCTCTCGATCGGTAAAATCCAAAATTTAAGTTTAATTGCGATGAGCTTGCATTATCTGCCATTTCATTTTAGTCCATCTTTTATAACCAATTACCAATTACCAATTACCAATTACCAATTACCATCACATTTGAGCCAAATGGTCGCGGAGCAATTCGTGGGTGAAACGAAAGCGATCGCCGACTTTTTGCAAAAACAATCTTTCGGTTGCTAAACCCAAAAAACGCGAATAATTCCAAGGGATATAACCATTGCGCCAAAGGATGTAACGGAGGACGAATCCTCGCATTCCGGCAATACCGCCCAAAGTTAAACCTACTCCGAGACGATACATGCTTTTTTGAGAATTAGTCTGTAACCAGTGAGGTTGAATTTGCGACATAACAAACTCTACCTGCTTATCTTCTTTCATTCTTTTAGCTAAAAAAACCAGCCAAGGACGAGTTGCTTCGGGGCGCGGTTCTTTGCGATAGTACCGACTTTTAATTTTCCGCGTTACCAGCCAACGAACGTAAGCATTTAACAAATATTTAAGACGTTCTTCCTTAGAGGGGAGGCGTTTCCAAGCGTGAATTAAAATTTCTTCGTAGGCTAAAGTCATCATGCATAAAAACAGCGGTGCTTTCGCCAATTCCAGCAAGTTTGGATCGTCCTCGATGCCGTACCAAAGCTGGAGGCTGCTTGCCTTGACCAAATATTCTTTAATTTGTGGCTCAGTCAAGGGTCGCAAATAGACTGCTCCCTGCAATCTTAACCGAGTTTTGCAGCGCTTATACTCTTCTAGGGGAGTGCAGACAACCAGATGCTTGACTGGATTTTCTCCTACCAATAGCCGATTAATTGCTTGTAAACATAATTCTCGCTGCCTTGGTTCGAGTTCGTCCAATCCATCGAGTAGGGGCAATAATTTTTGCTGCTGTATGAGTTGCTTGCCAATTTTATCTTGGATACCATATTTTGACTTTAGTTGAGCGACAATCCAATCAGCGAGGATCAGGTTTTTTTTCCAAGATAAAAGGTCAAATAAAACTGGAATTGGTTGCTCTGGGTCATTTTGGGCGCGATTTATCAAATCTTTGGCAAGTTCCAGCAGCGTGGTAGTTTTGCCGCCTCCCAAAGCTCCCAAAATCAGTAACTTGCCCTCTGTATCGTCAAAAACATTCGTAACGCTTTTGTCTGGAGGTAAGCGGGAATTGGGATGATTGCCGATTTTAACTTCAATATCGCATAGCCTCGGTATTCGTTCAGGTGGCTTTTCTTTACGCAAATCGATTGCTACGGCATTGTGCAATGACTGTTCTAGCCTTTGGTTAACCTCACGCTTGACAGCTTCTAGCAACTTATTAAGTAGATGGCGATTTATTTTGGTTGACATAAGCTGCTTCCGCTTTGGGTGAAAGTTCTCCTCCAAATAACTAAGAATAGCACTCGCTTCGATCAAATTTTCCCAAGTTTTCCGCTTGCTTGCCATCCTCGGATCGCCTTGGTGCTGGAATTACGGCAATTTTTAGCCGCAGATAAGGGCATTGCGCCAAGGTTAGGGTTTTCCGAGTTTTGGCGGGATGGGCGAGGGAATACTTTCTGCCGCTGACAGAGGATTAAATTTGAAGGTTCCTTGACAAAAGCAACTAATATGTCGTATTAACTGGGTGCATTCCCTCGCGAGACTCCGGCTATTGGGTGGGTAGTTCATACCAAATGGTAGAGGACAGAGTACCTATTTTAGGTTAAAAATTTTATACCCGCTGCTTTTTTTCGGTAACTTTTGTGAAAGTGCAAGATGACAGAGACAGCCTTAGACAAATTTTGGCAGTTAGTATGGGGAGCGATCGCTCTCGACGCATCTGCCTTTGAGCAGATTCAAGTCCTCCCCTTTGGGACGATAACTGCGCTGTTAATTGCCTTCATCGCTGGGTTTTCCCAAGCGGTAGGTCAGGGAATTGTTCTATTTATCAATCGCGTCAAACCAATTCGGTTTTTCCTCAGTTTAATCATTGCGGCGCTGTTATTTGCGTTTAGCTACATTTTTTGGGTACTCAGTACTTGGATAGCAAGTATAATACTGTTCGCTATCTATCCTTCGCTGACGGTATTGATGGCAATTGCCAGCGTTTTGGGACTTGCTTATGCACCCCAAATATTGAGTTTTTTCGTCGCGTTGCCTTACCTGGGCGTACCGATTTCTGTAATACTATCATTGTGGAGTTTTTTAGCATTTTTAACTGGATTAAAGGTGGCATTAGGTCTAGGAACTTGGCAAACTTTTTGGTGTAGCGTATTGGGATGGGCGGTGTTTCAAATATCCCAGCGCACCATCGGGCGTCCGTTGATAACTGTCGGTCATTGGTTAGAAACTACAGCCGCTGGAGTTAATTTAGTTACTAACCTGCAAGCTTTAGAGGAAATAGTGCAAACAGGATTGCAACGTAGAATAGCTACCAGAGTACGCGATCGCGGAGGCAAACGTTGAATAAACGATTCAAATTTCTGTTACTCGGTGCAATCGTCTGCACCTCCGTTGTAGTTTTCCCCCAGTTACAGCCACTATATTTGGCGGGATACACAGTTTTAGGCTATAGTTTGGATCTGGTAATTAACCTGCTGTTGATTAGCGGCATCGGAATTATATTCGCCGCCTTTTTATCCCCCCTAGAAGCACTAGGATGGTGGGCGGGATGGTACGGCGAACAAGTCGATACAAACCTCGATCCGGGTACTTTAGAAGAACCCCTCCCGCCTGAAACAAAAGTTGTTCGTTATGTTATCTACCTCGATGGAATTGCTCAAGCTGAATCGAGATATTTCCCAGATGTAGAACAATTTCTCGATGAATTAGCCGCCCGCTTACCCGATGATATCCTCATTATTCGCGGGTTAATGCCATATTCTCCCATGAATCGTCCCTTGACAAAAGACCGATTATTATCATTTTTTTGGCGCTTAGCAGAGCGACTGCAAATGTCTACATCTGTCGGTATTTTCGGTGCTTTAATTGGCTGTACGATTAATATTCGCAATACTTTAGTCGTCACGGTTTCTGCCGACCAACGCTACGGCCCGATCTACAATCAAGGAACCGCACAGGTGATGTATAACAGCCTGATAACTCACGGCTACGAACCTGAAAGCGGCATACCGATAACTTTAATTGGTTACAGCGGCGGCGGACAAATTGCAATGGGTGCAGCGCCTTATTTACGACAAGCTTTGGATGCACCAATTGAGGTAATTTCTATATCCGGCGTGCTAAGCGGTAATACAAATGCTTTGCAGTTAGAACATCTTTATCACCTCGTCGGCGATAAAGATTTTGTCGAAAAGGAAGGGCCAGTTTTGTTTCCCAAACGCTGGAATGTCTTCTTTTTATCCTATTGGAATCGCGCCAAACGTCGGGGTAAAATTAGTATTATTTCCTTGGGGCCTATCGGTCACAACGGCGCTGGCGGGCCGTTTGATGCGACTCGATTTTTACCCGATGGTAAAACAAGTTTTTTGCAGCAAACTGTTGATATCGTTGAGGGAATTATTTTAGAGAAATTCCCCTTTGCTCAAAAGAATACTAGAAGGAAACCCAGCAATTACGAAAGGTATTGGGAAGCGCCGTTTAATCAACCGAGTTATTATCCGATTAAACCTCTGCAAAAAATCAGATCAAAGACAGGCGAGACGCCTATCCCACAAGAGTTATTGCAGAAGTCTGTTGACTGGGAAAATTATCAGGCGATCGCACCCTGGATGGGTCGTTTAATTCTACCCAAACCAGAGGAACGTCGCCAAGTCAAAGGAGTATTATTTGAAGTCCATCACGCTCCTTCTGAATATCAACATTTAGTCGGAGAAATTGTTAATTTGCGCTGGAGCGATGCGCGCCCAGTGCAAGCTTACGTCCGCCGCGTCACTAAAAGCGTCCACTTTTCTGAAGAAACAGAGTATAGCATCAGCCAAGGTTATATTCATCCAGAACGACTGAATCATTGGCAACAAGTCGATCCGTTGGAGTCACTAGCAGGCGCAAGACCCAACGATGATGTTATTGTCAAGTTGCCCGAAATCGTTGCGATTGTGGAAAGTACAGGCAGCGAAAGAAATAATTTAATTATATCAAAAGAACCAGTACAAATTACCGGGCGTTATTATGCTTTGGTCAAGATTTTACACCCGATGGAAGATGGATCGGATTGCTTCCGAATCGTTCATTATAATCGCCAATCGAAACAATTTGATGGGGCAGAAGATAGGGTGCAAATTCCGCAAGTTGTCCCCGATATTAATGGCGTTTTCCCTTCTACAAATCGCGATATTGAAAAGTCGCCGGTAAACGAAACGGGGTGGTATATTTATGGGGCAAAGGATAGAGATGGGGTGTTTGTTGTGCAAGCGATCGCACCGCGTAGGTTGTTGCGATTGCAACCCGATGAAATAATTTTCGGGAAAAAAGCCGCAGTGAATTACCTGAAAAAAGAATCTTGGCAGATAGAGGGACAAAAAGGCAAAGTCTCATCGGTTCTTTTAAGTCCAAAACATCAAGAAATCCAGGGGGCGATCGCAGAATGGCAAGAAGGCGATCGCGCGTTACTGATTCACGTCTACGGCGGGATTGGCGGCAAAAAGCGGGAACCAGCGGCTAGAACACCCATATTTTTCGGTCATTTTGCCTATGGAATTGCAACGGTAGTGCGCGAACCAATCGCCGACGAATTATGCTTTGATATTGATTATTGTCAGGTATATACTCACAACGTCGATGGTATTATTGCAGGGCATAACGCATGGTGTCGTTTTTTAGGCGATCGCCAGTGGGGATGGCTGGGAACGCGCCCGGTTTCAGATATCATAATTAAACTCGATGCGGTGACTGAAAATTACGATATCAAAGGATTGAAACGCTCTCCGTTACTTACCCTGATCTATTATTTAGAAATAGCAATGGCACGCTACCGAATTGGAGATGGAACGGGTGGAACTTATGTAGGTCCTGCAAATAATTGTTCCCAAGATTCCAATCAAGCGCTATATGCCGCGATCAAAAGAATAGAAAATGCGATCGCAGCCAATCCCGATTTGGCAGAATGGCTAAAGAACAATCCCGAACAAGCTCAGCGTTTTGAACAGTTAGTAAAACTAGGAAACTCTATTAATCGCAGATTGCTACCTTTTGGCACTGCTCGTGCTGACTGGCAGAATAATATTGAGATGTTGGGAATTAGTATAGAAGACGATCCGATTGCAGCGCTTTTAAGGGGTTTATTGAGTTGGCGAACGATGTTACCTCGTTTAGCCAGCGAGACAATTGCTAAGCAGTTTCTGTTGCGGGATGCATCGGTTTGGGTACTTCGCAGCAATCAGGTGGGAGGATACGATCCTGATATTGAACCAATTGCGCCTACAGAAATTGGGTGGTAAACCAAAATGCGACACCCTTAAGGGTGTCGCTATACAAACAAAGCCCGCCTACGCGGGCTGTAAGAATTTAAGCCTGCGTAGGCAGGCTTTGTTTGTGTAGCCCCAGGCTTTAGCCTGGGGGCTGGGGGCGTTTCAGAAGATTGGCGAAGGTATTGTTAAAGGAACCGGGTTTCTGGATTTATCAATAGTGCAAGCCATTCGCTTCAGTGCAAGCCAGCGCAGATAAAAGCAGCCCAGTAAACTGGATGTGAGAATGGAAAAGATTTTTGACAATATTCTTCCAGGTGCTTTTGTGCTTTGCGGATGCGGTTAGCTAATTTAGCACGCTCTTTACATTCCTGTTCCCATTGCAGATAAGCTGGGGAATCTTTTGGGTAGGTATCGCGTTTTTGTTGTGCTGCTTTGCGATCGCTTTCTGCCTGTTTGAATTTTGCCTCAAGCAAGGGTGCTAGGTGAGGTTTGTAGTGAGTGGAGAGGGTATTGCCTGCGAGCGATCGCAATTTTATCTGCGCTTGTTGCAAAGCTTCGGTGCGGCTTTTTCCTTGTTGCCGATACTGATAATAAAACATCGAAAAAATTGCTGTAGCTAAATCATCCACCGACCAAAGCGTACTAACAACACTTCTCGCACCCGCACATAAAAAGCCAGTAGAAAGGGTAAAAATATCGTCAGCGATCTCGGTAACGCCTAAACCAGTTTCACAACAAGAAAGAAACACATCTGAAAGTTGAGGCAGCCGCCAACCAGGTGTGAGAAGTTGCCCCAAAGTAATTGTACCATCTGCTAATTTCAGTACTGATTCTAGAGGTTGATCGATGCGAGATTGGGCATGGTGGCTAGAGTGAATAACTTGAACTTGTTTCGCCAATTGTCGATAGTTGCTGACAGTGGCTTGACTGCGACCTTTTAAACGTTGGCTATCTGGAATATTGTATAGTTGGGCGATTTGTTCGCCTTCAAAACTGGCAAAGGGCAAATCTTCAGTAGCATCTTCAATAGTGCCGTAGGTTAGAGTATCTTTCACTTCGCCGCGTTGTTGGCAAAATTGCAAGATTTGGCAGCTTGGAGTGTAGCGGATGAGAAATTTGTCTCCCAAGTAGCGATCGCTTCCAATAGGTAAAGCGGCTAAGGGAATTTGATGTAGCGCTAAGTGAGGTACTAAAATTAGTTCGTCGATGCCTTCAAGATGTTGGGAAATTACCTCAGTAATTTGCAATCTTTGAGAGAGTTCGGTTAAGAATTCACCGATTTGAGATTGCCAAGTGTTTTGCTCTTCGATGTAGGGTTTTAACCAATTCTGGAAAATCCAGTTTTGTAATTCATTTAATCCTTGCCCAGTTGCAGTGTGAAGGGTAATCGTATTTTGACGCAAGACAAATATATGAATGTCGTTGCTGGTAGTGTAGAAACTGAGGATAGCAGTGGTAGGCCGATCGATTAGTTTCTGCATCGCTTCAAAATCAGGGGCGCTGACTTGAATTTCACCCGCTAACACGGGATCTAGGCGTCTGATTTGTTCCCAGACTTGCTGTTTTTGGGATTCTAAGGTGGCGATCGCTTTGCTATATGCTTGAAATGCAGCGCGATCTCTTCCCACTTCGCTTAATTCGCGATTGTTGCCGGAATTATTTTGAGAGCGTTCTCGATCAATTTGGTGTTGCAAGTCTTCGTATTGTTGCAAATAATGCTGAACTTCTGGAGGAATTTCGCCACCAAAGTAGAGGTCGTTACTTGCCATTAAGTCTACCAGGCGTTTGGAGCGCGATCGCTCTGCGTATTCAAAAGCTTTTTCTATTTGTCCGGCATTGATGCAAGCTTGTACCATGTTTTCGTAAATATCGATAGCTTCTGCCAGAATCTGTTGACGGCGAGTATCAGTTTTAGCCCAACTGCGGCTGGTTTCCACGGCTTTGATAGCAAGGGCATATCCCTCAATAGCTTCAGACCACCTTTCAAGGAATAAAGCTCTGTTGCCTAATTCACGTCCGGCTCTCAGGCATTCTACAGGGAAAATAAAAGGCTGATAAATTTCTAAGGCTGAGCGATAACAAGTTATTGCCTCAGCCATCTGTCCCTGGTTAGTGTAAGCATTACCCAAGTTGTATTGAGTCATTGCCCAATCTTTAGGAAATCCTTCACGGGTGCGAACTTGCAAGGCAGCTTGATAGCACTGAATTGCCCGATCTAGGTTTTGTGTCTTGTTGCCCTCAATCCTTTCGTAGTAGGCAGTACCTAGATTATTTTGAGTTTCTGCCCATTGTTCTGGGAAAGCTTCGCGAGTACGGACTTGTAAGGCAGCTTGGTAAGAAGCGATCGCAGTGTCCAAGTTTTTTGCCCGATCGCCTTCAATCCGCGCACAGTAGACATTGCCTAAATTATTCTGGGTTACAGCCCACTTTTGGGGGAAGGCGTCACGAGTGTAGACGTCCAAAGCAGCTTGGAAAGTAGTAATTGCATCTTCCAAGTTTTGATTTTTTTCGCCGTGAATTCTATGGCAGTATGCAACACCCAAAGCATTTTGAATGGTAGCCCGTAGTTCAGGAAAATAATCTTTGGTGTAGACTTTCAGCGCAGATTGAAACGCCATGATTGCTGTTTCTAGATTTTCTGCTCGCTCTCCCTTAATCCGCTCGCGGTACACATTACCCAAATTATGCTGTACTCTAGCCCATTCCTGCGGAAAAGCATCATAGGTATAAACTTGCAGAGCAGCTTGCAAGGCGGCAATTCCATTTTCCAAATTTTGCGCTCGGTTTCCACAAATACGGTCGTAGTAGATACCGCCTAAAGTGTTTTGAGTGTTACCCCACTTTTCGGGAGATTTCTCCTTAGTACGGATTGACAAAACGGCTTGGCAAGCAGCAAGTGCAATTTCTAAGTTCTGCGCCCGTTCACCAAGTATGCGGTCATTGTAAGCAACCGCCAAATTATTTTGAAGCATAGCCCATTGATCTGGAAATGCCTCACGAGTCCAAACCTGTAATGCTGCTTTGTAGGCAGCGATCGCATTTTCCATATTTTCTGCTTTTTTGCCGCGAATTCGATTGCGGTAGGCAATACCCAGATTGTTTTGGAGCATTGCCCAATCTTCAGGAAACGCCTCGCGAGTAAAAACGCTGGCAATAACCTCATAGCCTGCGATCGCAATCTCTAAATTGTCAGCCTTACAACCGAGTGGAAATTGGGTAATCAGGGTAATAAAATTGCCGATGACTCTTGCAGTGCTGTGTGCTTGTTCTGGTTTTTCTTGGGACAGGGTAGTAGTTGCCCAACTTCGCAGCACCTCAGCAAAATCCTCATTCAGCTTGTCTAAATTCTGTTCCAAGAGTAGGTAGATGGCCTGCGTTTCACCTTTGCTATCTGCGGTTGTCTCTAGCACCTGCCACAAAAATATCTGCGCTGCCAATGTCCTTGCAAAATTTCTCAACCAATCCGCTTCTGGTTCACCTGCGTTTGCCATCATCGCTGCTATCTGTTCCATTACCAGCACCAGTTCTTGATCCATTAAGTCTGGTTTAGCCTGTAGAATCTCTACTTCCTGCCCGCTGGGGCAAATCAGTAGCGCTTGAATCAAATTGAGATAGGCTTTGAGTCTTTTTTCGTCCATTTCAATAAATTTATTTTTTCTATGCAATTTGATGTGTTTGCCATCCTAACACAGGCTGCCACCCAACCATTACTAACTCTTTCGTGGGACGCAAAACCCCTTTACTGAAATCAATTCCTGCTGCCTCTAACTGCTCAAATCCATTTTTATAGAACGGATGATAAGGACTGGTGACTTGATTCCTCATCCACAAATAGGGGTTATTCCGACGACGCCCTTCCCAATCATTAGAAGCAGGCCACTTACCACATTCCAGTGGACTAACCCAGCCGTTGAATTCCAAAGCTAACAGACACCATGCCCTCGCGCCCCATTCGTCCGGTGTTGGGTCATCTGGCTTAATAACTCCATCATCTTTAAACCAATTCATGTAAGGAACACCCAGCCCCCCATGCTGACGCCAAAGTTTGATATAACCGTCTGGTTTAACAGCAAAATGACCGATTTCATGGAGAACGTTCCACCATTTCTCATAACCAGGTGCGATAGTAATGCCGCTGACACCAATGCTGTGAGCCAACTCCAAAACCTCAGCAACAGTGGGAACAATCAGATTGCTTTTGTCTCGCATCTTTTCTCCTTATCGCTTTACATCTCCAGCTTCGATCCCCCCAACCCCCCTTGTAAAAGGGGGCTAATATGTCCCCCCTTCGTAAGGGGGGCTAGGGGGGATCTCCCCAAATTTCTGCTAGCTTTGTTTCGCTCCAAATCCTTTTGCCATACTTACTTCAGTTAAGCCTTAGCATAAAATTTATTCACCATTGCCTCAGACCATTTTTCAATTATCTTCGCCTTCTGTTGCTTGATACTCGTAAATACTTCCCCCTTGGATAATCCAGAGTTTTCCCTCAATTTCTGCCTCATCCAAACCACGAATTAACGTCTCTACTGCCTCGCGCCAATCTTCAAAGCTGGGACGAGGTGGCAAACGAATCAATGCAATTCCAGGATAATGAGAGGGTGGAAATCGAATACGATTCCCAAAGCCGCGATCGCAAGTCACCAAGCATCTACCCTCGCTGCGGCAAATCTCAATTAACTCCGCATCTGGTGTTGAACTCAAACCTTGTCCTGGCACAGTTGCCACATCATGACCTGCCAGACGTAACAGTGTGGCAATGCGAACGTCTACATTTTCATCAAGTTTCAGCTTCACGCTTTTGTTTCCTTCTTTTCCCCAAAAGCAATTTCAACATAATAATCCCGTGCTAGTTCTGCGCCATAAGCAATACAAGCAAGAACATCTTCTCGTTCTATACTTGGATAACCTTCAAGAATCTCCTCAATTGTCATTCCTCCAGCTAGGTAATCAAGGATTAAGGAAACCCAGATCCGATGACCGCGAATGCAGGGTTTACCGAAGCAGATATTTGCATCGATAGAAATTCGCGATAGTAAATCTTCTCTACTCATAGCCATACTCCTGATTTTACTAAATAAAAACTTATTCAAACTTTACCCAAATTTCTGCCAACTTTTCCAGCAAACTTTCAGCTAAATCCTGTAACTCAATTTCCGCATCTTCATCGCTCTCTTCGCGACTAAATCCCCCAGTTGCAACGCTGCCAGCCAAGACTTCCCCACCGGCATACCGCCATTCATCTTTTGGGCAATTTTGATAAAGGCGTTCCAACTCAACAACAACTTCCTCAATAGACTTCTGCAATATCTCTTGTGGGATAGGCGTCTCGCCTGTCAAAGAGTTTGTTTTTTGGAGAGGTCTACTAGAACGATTACCCAAAACTTCTCGCACCTGCACGGCTACTGGATCGTCGCTTTCTAAAAATGCAATTCCAGATTTTATAACCTCAGTAAATTTCGGCGAAAAAGCAGCAATCGCAGCCCGAACATACTCGCGCAAACTCATCTTTTCTTTGGATGCCAAATCTTTCACTTCTGCCGGAACATCTACCAGCAATACACCCTCGTTGTCGCTGGCTTGATAAAGTTCCTCTCCCTGCTTTACCGCTACCAGCAAATCTGCATTCAACGCATACAAGTAGTGCAAAACAGACTCGAATTCACGCTCTTTTAGTGCCGACTCCAATTTCGATACTGCCGCTTGCTGCACTCCCAATTTCTCAGCAAGTTGTGCCTGAGTCAGTCCTGCGTTTTTCCGCACCTGCCGCATCGCATCCGTCAAATATAGCCGCAGGTACTCTAATTTCCCCGCCAAAATTACTTCGGGGTCGTCGCTAATTTGCGCTTTCAACCAATCTTGATAGTTGTACTTTTTCATCACCCTTGCCTACTTTTCAACTCCCGCAGTCTTTGTCTTGCTGGTTCTTTATCTTTTTCTCGAATTGCGCCGTCGTATTTCTTCATAAATGCGTGCAAAACTATAAACCGCTGCGGCACAGCTGTGGTGAGGATAAACCGAGGGTTATGTTCGCTTTTGGTCATGCGAAATTCGTACAAGTCATCCTCCAACTTCTCGAAAATATCGCTAGTTAGCGCTGCTAAACCCTTGTCGCACAGGTATCTGAGATTGACTTGCAATCGCTTGGTTTCCGATGGGGTTAGACAAGGTAGAGACGTTACATGTAACGTCTCTACATGTAACGTCTCTACCTTTTGTTCCTCCCCTGGCACAAACCCCGTAAAGAAAGCCAGCAAGTGCTTCGGGACTTCTCCACTTGCGTCCTCATAAAGTTGCCAAGTCCAAGCCACGTCCTACCCCTCAGTCTAATATTCCTTTGACGGAATGTCAACTCTAATATTCTCTCAAAGGAATGTCGGAATTGGCAAATCGGGTATGCTCGTACGCTTGAAGAACCGGGTTTCTTTCGACTGAGATCTTGCACCAGTCGCCAGACGAGGCGGAGCCTCGTTCATCTCGTTCCCAGGCTGGAGCCTGGGAACGAGATGAAGACGACTGGAGAAAGGTCTTAGTCCACTTAAGTGGACTTTAGCTATAAGAAAAGGGAATTAATTCCCAGGCGGGTATACGGGTAGGCGCAAAATCTAAATAAACAAACCTACACCCAATCAAAAATCAGGCTACATTCAGCTAAATGACTGCAAATTAGATGCCAAAAGAGGGTAGGCTTTGGCAAGAGTCATCACGTCTTGAAGATAAGTAATTGGTGATAGTCGTCCTTTAATTTGCTCGGTAATATCAATCAACTGCCACGCTTCATTAATCAGCGTTTCCTTCAATTCTGCCAATACCGGCAAATCTCTGCCAAATTGTAGGTGAAATGGCTTAAATCCTGTTTTTCCAGTTAACCGCATGATTTCCAAAACATCAGCATCGTGAGTAATTTGCTCATTGATATCAACCAGGGTTTCTTTTTTCACTATAAATTGCGAGATGTATTCTGCCCGTGACCGATCGATTGATAATTTCTGCTGTAAATAGATATAGCAATTAGCTGCACTGTCTGCTTCCCAAATATCAACGCCATTGCCTTGCCGACCAGAGTCATGAAACGCCACCGCATACCGAATAGCAAAACGATCGATCTCAACAAACTGGCTATATAGGTTTGCCATGCATTCCGCTAAAACAATGCTGCGACAAATATGAAGTCTTCCATGAATTCTGGGATAGTCGAATTCATCCTCATGGCGGGCATATATGGGTAAGATGTCGGTTTGGAGGTCTGTGACAAATTGCTGCCATTGTTGAGCTTCACTGAACATTGTTAGTTGCTCCAAATTCTCAAGTCTATTCGTGTAATTCGACGTAAGTTGAATCGCGTACAAACCTACACCCAATCAAAGGTTTTAGTAACAGCCTTTTTCCACAGCGAATACTTAGCTTCGCGCACATCAGTTGCCATATTAGGTTGCCAAGTTTTATCGACTCCCCAGTTATTTTGCAACTCGTTAATACTACTCCAAAAACCCGTTGCCAAACCGGCTGCATAAGCGGCTCCCAATGCTGTAGTTTCTGCTACTAAAGGACGAATCACCGGCACGCCTAAAACATCGCTTTGAAACTGCATCAAAGTTTCATTTCCCACCATGCCGCCATCGACTTTAAGCGCGGTTAATTTCACTTTTGAATCTTGTTCCATTGCATCTAATATTTCCCTGGTTTGCCATGCAGTTGCTTCTAAAACTGCCCTGGCGATGTGACCTTTTTGCACGTAGCGGGTGAGTCCAACAATTGCACCCCTGGCATCGGCACGCCAATAGGGGGCAAATAGTCCGGAAAATGCTGGGACAAAATAAACTCCGCCGTTATCTTCTACTAAATTAGCCAGGGCTTCGACTTCTGCACTGGTGGAAATCATGCCCAAGTTATCGCGCAACCATTGTACCAATGCGCC
>DNGJ01000550.1:12429-13923 GCA_003486305.1 Cyanobacteria bacterium UBA11371 | reverse complement strand
CTCAGAAAAACCTAGAGGCTGAGCCTCTTTACTATCGCTCCCAGGCTGAGCCTGGGAGCAAGTTAACTCGTACCCAGGCTCAGCCTGGGTACGAGAGCCTCGAGGCTCCGCCTCGCCTCCCTTGATTGCGGCTTCAGTTGCGCCTGGGCAAAATACCCTTGGCTTTATGCTTCCTTATACCCCCCTACACCATCTAATTTTAAAGCGGATGGAACGCCCAATTGTATTAACCAGCGGTAATCTTTCCGATGAACCGCAATGCATTGATAACGATGAAGCGCGAGAAAAGTTAGGGAAAATAGCCGATTATTTCTTACTCCACAATCGCGATATTGTTAACCGGATTGATGATTCTGTCGTGCGGGTAATTGGGGAAAAATTACAAACAATCCGCCGCGCTAGAGGATATGCGCCATCTACGATTACATTACCCGATGGATTTAAAGCCGCACCCCATATTTTGGCAATGGGTAGCGAGTTGAAAAATACCTTTTGTTTGTTGCGGGATGGGGAGGCGATTTTGTCGCAACATTTGGGGGATTTAGAAAATGCTGCGGCGTTTAATGCTTATCAGGATACGCTGAATTTGTACTTGAATTTATTTGAGCATAAACCCGTGGCGATCGCAATCGACCAACACCCCGAATATCTCTCCACCAAACTCGGGCGCGAACTCGCCGCCGCTAACAATTTACAACTCTACCAAATCCAACATCACCACGCCCATATCGCCGCTTGCATGGCAGAAAATCACCTTCCTCTCGATACACAACCCGTGTTAGGAATTGCTTTAGATGGATTGGGTTACGGCGAAGATAGCACGCTTTGGGGCGGGGAATTCCTCTTAGCAGATTATCGCAGTTATAAACGCTTGGGAACCTTCAAACCCGTGGCGATGATTGGCGGCGAACAAGCGATTTATCAACCTTGGCGCAATACTTACGCCCACTTGACAGCAGCTTTCAACTGGCAGGATTTACAACAAAAATATAGGGATTTAGACCTATTGACTTTTTTAACGCAAAAGCCTCTGAATCTGCTAAATCAGATGGTAGAAAAACAGATTAACTCTCCTCTGGCTTCTTCTTGCGGGCGCTTATTTGATGCCGTGGCTGCTGCTATTGGCATCTGTCGAGAAGAGTGCAGCTATGAAGGGCAAGCGGCAATTGAAATGGAAGCATTAATAGATATCAATAGCTTAAATGATGATAAAGAAACCGGCGCTTATCCGTTTGCAATTGAGACAATCAATAATATCTCGCACATAGAATCGCGTCCAATGTGGCAAGCCTTGTTGGACGATTTGCAGCAGCAGGTTCCTGAATCTGCTATTGCTAGAAAATTCCATCAAGGTTTGGCTGATGCGATCGCAGACATGGTTACCCGTTTATGCGATCGCTATTTCATCAATCGAGTTGCCCTATCCGGCGGCGTTTGGCAAAATACTGTCCTGTTAAACCTAATTAGCAACCGCTTGCAAGTAAAAGGAATCAC
>DNGJ01000550.1:1681-12233 GCA_003486305.1 Cyanobacteria bacterium UBA11371 | reverse complement strand
CGCTTGCAAGTAAAAGGAATCACCGTACTCACTCATAGCATCGTACCGCCCAATGATGGCGGTTTATCCTTGGGACAAGCGGCGATCGCTGCTGCAATTGTTAATTGTTGATTATTCACCTCAATTAGACTTCTTCCATAACTCTTGTAGGATAGGCATCTCGCCTGTCTTTGGCTTGATTTATGGGAGAAGTCTATTATAATTTGGCAAATATTAAGGAAAAGAAAAATTCAGAGTTCGCCGAAGTATTGGTGATACTATAAAAGTAGGTTAAATTGTTCGCAGTAAACCAAAACTCAAAGAAGCGAGTAGACATACGTACTCCTGAGTCTGCCCTCAAAAGTGAGGGTAAAGAGAATATCTCTAAAATTAAAATCCGGAGAAATGCGTAGGTCTTCTCCAAGAAAATTTCAATGTTTCAGGGATGAATAAAAATCTCTGAAAATGCCACCATTAAAGTTTTCATGCACATCAGATTGTCTCTGCTGAGTGGTTTAGTGCAGCAGTTTAAAACCGTCTTGAATTTCTCACACAAACCAATTAATTGAAGGAGCATTGATCGTGAAAGCTAAAGACATAATGACGCAAGATGTCGCGCTGATTCGCGGTTCTGCAACGGTAGAAGACGCAGTAAAATTAATGCGGTTGAGAGGAGTGCGATCGCTAGTTGTAGAAACTCGCACCGATGAAGACGCCTACGGGATTGTCACCGAAGCCGATATTGCGTTCAAAGTCGTTGCATACGGCAAAGATACCAAGCAGGTGCGCGTTTATGAAATTATGACCAAACCCTGCATTGTTGTCAACCCAGATCTGGGCGTTGAATACGTAGCACGGTTATTTGCTAGTACGGGAATTTTACAAGCACCCGTAATTGCTGGCGAATTATTGGGGATTATTTCTGTTGGCGACATCGTTCACAAGAGCGACTTCCTAGAAAATCCCAAGATCGCTTTCCTCGAACAAAAACTCAAACAAGCAGTTTCCGATGCTCGCTCTGCTTCTGCTACCTATGGAACTCACACGAAAGAAGCAAACGACGCTTGGGATTTAGTAGACGAACTTGAAGCTGAATTAGCTTTCCAAAGTGGCAAAGTACCACAAAAAACTTCGAGAGAGCTATTTGTTGAAGCTTTACTAACACCCCCAGCGGATCTGCGCGTTAAAGCTTAGGATTGGTGAAACCCGGTTTTTTTGAAAAACCGGGTTTCTGCGTCAGGGGTAGGTTGGGTTTCGTCACCTCAAACCAACCTACAATTTATACCAAATCCGAGTTAGCTACCCCTTTTATTTTATAGCCTGCTACGCCTTGCTTTGTTTGTGTAGCCGCGAATGCGAGTCGTTTAGTATAAAGGGGGTGATGAAAGCGGATTTGGTATGATCTCAATTGTTAAGAAAAACCTGTAGAAGTCTGGTTAGGGATTTGCGATCGCTCACAATTATTCTATGAAAGCTAGTCAAGATACGTTTTCCGGGTATCAAGTCCCAGAATCGGTCAAAAGCCTGTTAATGCAGGCAGTAGACAACTGGGAAAATACCGCCATTGCCGATCAATTTATGAATCAAGCTCTGGCAAAAGCCGAAGCTTATCCAGACATTCTGGTTGCCGCCTATCGCTATTTTTACTACAAGGGAAATAATCCAATGGCGCTCCAGATGGCGGAGAAAATTTTGGCAACCGTTAAAAGAGCGGAAAACTTACCCGATGATTGGGAAAAACTCAAACCGATCTTAACAATTCGCCGCCAAGAACCGGAGATCAGGCGGTACTTAAATGCTTATGCTGCCACGGGTTTTATTTTAGCTAAAATGGGAGAAGTTCAACCAGCCAAAGCAGTGACAGAAAAAATTCAGGAAATCGATCCAGAATCGGAGTTTGGAGCATCAATTGTACTAGATATTCTAACACGGTGAACAGAATAAACAGCAAAAGGAAAATTAAAAATGTGTTTAGGAATTCCCGGACAAATAGTAGAAATAACCGACGCGAATCAAAAATTAGCCATCGTTAACGTAGGCGGAGTCAAGCGGCAAGTGAATATCGCTTGCATCGTTGACGAACAACATCCCCCCGCATCTTGTATCGGCGACTGGGTGCTAGTTCACGTCGGTTTTGCCATGAACAGAATTGACGAACAAGAAGCCGCCGAAACCTTGCAATTATTACAAGAACTAGCAGCAGCCCAAGCCACCCTCAGCAATTAACAATTAACAATTAGCAATTAGCAATTAACTATGAAATACGTCGATGAATTCCGCGATCCAAAAAAAGCCGAAGCCTTATTTTGGGAAATCCAAAAATTAGGCCAGCAATTAGAAAAACCGCTCAAAATCATGGAGATATGCGGCGGTCATACTCATTCAATATTTAAGTATGGCATCGAAGACATGCTACCGGATAATATTGAGTTTATTCATGGCCCTGGATGTCCGGTATGCGTGATGCCAAAAGGGAGATTAGATGATGCGATCGCACTCTCTCAAAACCCCAACGTCATTTTTACCACATTCGGGGACGCCATGCGGGTTCCAGGTTCCAAATATAGCCTGTTGCAAGCTAAAGCACAAGGCGCAGATATCCGCATGGTTTACTCGCCGTTAGATAGCCTCAAAATTGCGAAAGAAAACCCCGATAAAGAAGTTGTATTTTTTGCGATTGGGTTTGAAACCACAGCCCCCAGCACAGCTTTTACAGTCCTACAAGCAACCGCAGAAAATATTAAAAACTTCAGCCTATTTAGCAATCACGTCCTGGTAATTCCCGCCCTCCAAGCCTTGCTAGATAATCCCGATTTGCAACTCGATGGATTTATCGGCCCCGGTCACGTTAGCATGGTAATTGGCAGCGCTCCCTATCAGTTTATCGCCCAAGAATATCATAAACCAATTGTAGTTTCTGGATTTGAACCTTTAGATATTTTGCAATCGGTTTGGATGCTGTTGCAGCAACTGTTAGAAGGACGCTGCGAAGTCGAAAACCAATACAATCGACTCGTGCAGGAACGGGGGAATATTAATGCGATCGCAGCCATGAATAAAGTATTTGAAGTGCGAGAAACCTTCGAGTGGCGCGGCTTGGGAGATATTCCCAACTCCGGGTTAAAAATCAGGGCAGAATATGCCCAATTCGACGCCGAAGTTAAATTTACAATTCCCGGAGTAAAAGTCGCAGATCATAAAGCTTGTAAGTGTGGAGAAATCCTCAAAGGAGTGTTAAAACCTTGGCAGTGTAAAGTCTTCGGTACGGCTTGCACCCCCGAAACTCCGATAGGAACTTGTATGGTTTCATCTGAAGGAGCTTGTGCAGCCTATTATAAATACGGACGACTCTCCAAATTCGCCAAACAACCGATAGCGGAAAAAGAAAAAGTAACGGTTTAAAGGCGAGCGATCGCAGGGTGCTATCTATCAATCACAGAACTTACGCAACTGGCATATTTTTTCTGTAGGGTGCGTGACGTTGTGAGAATATTTCAACGTAGGAATGAGACTTGTAAAGTCACGCACCAGCCACCGATTGTGACACTTGCGTAAGTCCTGAATCACAAGGACAATTTCAGGAGGTAATATATGCCTTTCGTAACAGTCCAAATTGCCAAAGGTCATTCGATCGAAAAGAAAAGAGAACTAGCTCAAGCCATCACCGAAACGCTAGTTTCTACATTGGGAACAAAGCCAGAGTGGGTAACAATTCACATCGATGAATTCGAGCGAGAAAATTGGGCAGTAGGAGGTGAATTGCACTCAGATAAACATAGCGGCAGACATGGTGAAAAAGTTGCCAGCTAGTTGCGTCATATCGAGTACGGTAGTATCGGAATTGCACAGTTAATAGCGTTGTAGGGGCGGGTTTTACAAATTTAGTTTGAGCAAGAGCGAATTATGTTTATAAACCCGCCCCCCGTGCGATGCCGATATAAGCGGACATGATATCAATTGTTGAGACAAGCCCCAAAGCCCGCCCGGAAATAAATTTCCGGGCTAATAGCAAAAGTCCATTAAAATGGACTAAAATTTTTTCATAGTCCTCTTGAGAGGAATTCAGCTAAAAGCCCTTGGATTTAAATCCCTGGCGGGCATTGATAGTGATGCGAGATCGACAATTATGAACCAACAACCAATTTTAGGAAATATCAGCCCGCTGATTCCTGCTGGTAGCGATGTTGAGGTAGCGATCGCATTCTACGAAAAGCTTGGCTTTACCGCCATCCATAAAGAAGGAAACCCGATCCGGATGGCAATTGTCAAGCGCGACACGGCAGAAATCTTTCTAGTCAAAAACGATTACAAACAACTCGTCGCAGAAGAAATCAGCCTTCGCATCCACGTCACCAACATCGAACAACTTTATCAAGAGTTTCAAAGCAAGGGAGAAGAGATAATTCATCCGAATGGAAAGTTAGAGTCAAAACCTTGGGGGGTGAAAGAATTTGTAGTTCTAGATCCTGCGGGTGTCTGCATCACTTTTTATGAACAAGCAAGTTGAATGAAAATCGAGGAGATTTACAACTTTCTTAAATTATCAGATTCAGTGGCAACATCCGGACAACCCACTGAAGCGGAATTTGCAGCGATTAAAGCATCGGGTTACCAAGTAGTTGTAAATCTGGCGCTGCCAGAATCTCCCAATGCCTTACCAAATGAGAAACAAATTGTGGAATCATTGGGGATGGAGTACGTTCATATTCCCGTAGTTTGGGAAAATCCTACCCTCGACGATCTCGCCCGTTTTTTTTACATCGTCGAAACTAACGCCGATAAACCTGTATTTGTCCATTGTGCGGCAAATATGAGAGTTTCGGCTTTTATGTATCTCTATCGCCGCATTCATGAAACCATGAGTGAAGAGCAAACAAAAAGAGATTTACATCAAATTTGGATACCCAATGAAAATTGGCAAAATTTTATCCAGCAGGCGATAGAACATTATCAAAAACAATGACAAACATTACCTTAATTATCGGCAACAAAAATTATTCATCTTGGTCATTGCGCCCGTGGTTGGCGATGACACAGGCAGGGATTGAATTTGAAGAAGTGCGAATTCCCTTACATACGCCAGAAACTCGCCAAAAAATATTGCAATATTCCCCATCGGGAAAAGTGCCTGCTTTAATTCATAATAGGCTCACGGTGTGGGAATCGATAGCAATTTGCGAATATGTAGCCGAGTTATTTCCAGATAGAAATTTGTTCCCAGAAGATAGAGAAAAGAAAGCGATCGCGCGTTCAATCAGCGCCGAAATGCACGCAGGATTCATCAAATTGCGGCAAAATATGCCAATGGATTGCCGCGTCCGCTATCCTGGAAAAGGGATGAATCCGGGAGTGCAAGAAGATTGCGATCGCATCACCACAATCTGGCGCGAATGTCGGCAAAAATATGGCAGCAACGGCGATTTTCTGTTCGGAAATTTCACCATTGCCGATGCCATGTATGCCCCCGTCGTCTCTCGTTTTATCACCTACGACGTGCAGCTAGATTCTATTTCCAAAACATACGCCGAAGCAATTTGGTCGCTGACTGCCATGCAACAATGGGTAGAAGCAGCAATAGCCGAACCAGAAGTTATTACTGCTTAAAGCAGATTATACCCTCGTCCCTTCGTATCGGACTTGTACGGTTAATGTTGTTGTAGGGGCGGGTTTTACCAACCAGTCTGCGGAATCACGAAATATTTCGTTAAACCCGCCCCCACGCGATGCCGATATAAGCGGACATGATATTACAAGGAGTTGCGCCATGTTAATCGATCCGCAAAACATACCAGAGAGAAAAACTTCAAATTACCCCGAACAATTTAAACCATTAGTTGCAGGCAGAATTAAAAAGAGATTGGGAGATGCAGCAGGTTTAAAAAACTTCGGCGTCAATCTAGTTAAACTCGAACCGGGGAGTTGTTCCGCACTGCGTCATTGGCATAATAACCAAGATGAATTTATCTACATTTTGGCGGGAGAAGTTACCTTAGTCACCAACGCCGGAGAGCAAATTTTAAAAGCAGGAATGGCAGCAGGTTTTCCAGCAGGAGAAGCAGATGGACATCATTTAATCAATCGCTCAAATGGAATTGTAGAGTATTTGGAGGTAGGCGATCGCACGCCTAACGACAACGTAACCTATCCCGATGATGACTTAATCGCCAAAGATAATTCAGGCGTTTGGATCTTCGCCCACAAAGACGGCAGTCCCTATTAATTAATATGAACATTTCTTCTAGCAACTCAGCACAAAATCCTCTATTTCAAAAAGTCGAAACCGCCAAAAATCGACGCGGCAAAGTGCGCGATACCCATATCAACCTTGCCCACGGAAGCGGCGGTAAAGCCATGCGCGATTTAATCGACGATGTATTTGTCAATAATTTAGATAATCCCATCCTTTCCCAACTAGAAGATTGGGCGAGTTTTGACCTAGCATCTTTAATGGCGCAAGGAGACAGACTCGCATTCACCACCGATTCTTATGTGGTCGATCCGCTATTTTTTCCCGGCAGCGACATTGGCGCATTAGCTGTTAACGGTACAGTCAACGATTTAGCAGTAAGCGGGGCAAAACCACTCTACCTTTCCTGTAGCTTTATATTAGAAGAAGGACTGCCAATAGAAACTTTGCGGCGGGTAGTAGAAAGCATGAAAAAAGCTGCGATCGCCGCCCAAGTCCAAATCGTTACAGGCGACACAAAAGTCGTAAATCGAGGTTCTGCCGACAAACTATTTATCAACACCACAGGCATCGGAATAATTCGATCCGGAGTAACACCTTCCGCCCATAACATTCAACCAAGAGACATAGTAATTCTCAACGGCGAACTAGGAAATCACGGCGCTGCCATATTAATTGCCCGTGGAGAATTAGCCCTCGAAACCGAAATAGAAAGCGACTGTCAACCCTTAAACGGATTAGTTGAAACCATCCTCAACGCTTGTCCAGAAATTCGCGCCATGCGAGATGCAACGCGAGGCGGATTAGCCACAGTTTTAAACGAATTTGCCCAAACCTCTAACGTAGGAATCCGCCTCGAAGAACAAGCAATTCCCATCCGCGAAGAAGTCAAAGGAATTTGCGAAATCTTAGGATTAGATCCCCTATATCTAGCCAACGAAGGCAAATTAGTCCTAATCGTAAAACCAGAACATGCCCAAACAGTATTATCAGCGATGAAAACCCATCCCGCCGGAAAAGATGCCAGCATTATCGGCGAAGCAATTCCCTCACCGACGGGGGTTGTCTTATTAAAAACAACCTTCGGTGCAGAACGAATAATAGACATGTTAGTAGGCGATCAACTCCCAAGAATTTGCTAACCTCGTCTCTTCTCTTCTCTTCTTCTCTTCTTTCCTCTTCCTCTGCGCTCTCTGTGCCTGGAGTGGTTCGTTTAATTATCTTAAAATGCCAAGCGAAATAAAGTAACAAACAATACTTTATTTCCCCCTCACCTTTGGGACAATAATCCTAGAAACCAGGAATTAACATGATGCAACAACTAAGCGAAACAACCAACCAGTGGCTGATAGAAAAAGGCTACAATCCCGCCGACTTAAATCAGCGCGGGGAAAACGGCGATACCGCATTGATGAAAGCTACAATAGAGGGAGCGATCGCAATAGTCCAAGACCTAATTAAAGCAGGCGCAGATCTCAACATCAAAAACAACGACGGCAACAACGCCTTATGGTTCGCCTGCTACAAAAACCATAGCGACTTGCTCAAACTTTTAATCGCATCAAACATCAACATCGACAATCAAAACGATAACGGCGCCACAGTTTTAATGTATGCCGCCTCAGCCGGAAAAACCGAAGTCGTCAAATTGCTTTTGCAATACCAACCCAACCTAAAACTGAAAAATTTAGACGACTTTAGCGCCCTCGATTTCGCCAGTACCAAAGAAGTATTCAAAGTGCTAAAAAATGCTGCAAGCTAAGATAGCCGGGAAAGCCTACCACGACGATACCAAGCACTCGTATTTATCAGTGCTGATAGATCCGAATTACGTAGATGCATCCACCCAGCCTTCCCCATTTAAAACCTATCCAAAATTTTATCGGAGATTTACCCTAGATGTAAACAATCCCATCCATTCCTTTATTTGGTTAACCAGCGCCATTACCTTTGAAAAAATCTATAAAGATGGCCCTTATCAACTGCGCGTCAATCCCTCCGCAGGCGCTTTATATCCCACAGAAATTTACGTGCAAATTAGGGGAATCAAAGGCATAGTCGATGGTATCTATCATCTAGAAGTTGCCAGTCAATCTCTGACTCTAATCTACGAATTAATCGATGATGGAGTAGAGAGTTACATCTTTCCCAATCAAATTGTCAAAGGCTTCATCTTTTTAGTCAGTTGCGTTTATTATCGCTCCAGTTGGAAATATCAAAACCGCAGCATTCGCTATTGCTTTCTAGATAGCGGACATCATCTCGGTGCGATTGAAGCTGCCGCCTATCTTCACGACAGAAACCTACAACTTATCTTTGATTTTGATAAAATTTCCCTCAATGCCGATTTGGGCTTTGAGAACAAGGAATTGATCGCAGCTTGCGCTATCTCTGGCGAAGTTGTAGAAAAGAAGATTAGGCGTTTAAGGCTCAAAGTTCCCTTTGTTTCCGGCACAGATTATTTTGAGCCAAATCAATTTATTGAAGATGGCTATAAAGAAACCTCGGAGGCGAAAAGTTTTCAACAGCCACTCGCTTATCCTCAGTTTAACTTTGATAAAGATAGATTCTTCCAAACAATTTGGAATCGGCGTTCAATTCGGCGATTTAAAAAACAGTGGATTTCCCAAGAAAGTTATTGGACTATCCTCAAACAAGTTGAACAACCAATCCCCACAGAAAGTTTTGAGGAGATAGAAATTTACTCGGTTATCAATCGAGTCGAAGGAATGGAAACGGGTTTGTATAAAGGCAAGGATTTGATTAAATCAGGGGATTTCAGTCATAAAGCCGGTTACTTATGCGTCAATCAAGCCATCGGTAGAGATAGCGCCGCAACGCTGTTTTTTGTTTCGGATTATAGAAACTATCAAAATGCCGTGCAATTGGCAGGTTTCTTAGGGCAGAGAGTTTATCTGTTTAGCAACTATCTGGGAATTGAATGCAGCGGTATCGGCGCTTATTACGACGATGAAACTCAACAATTTTTAGGAACAGACAAAGACATTCTTTACGTCATGGCAATTGGAATTTAACTCAAATGGGATAGATGGTGCCGTACTCTGCTTGCTAACGCACCCTACATATATAAAATTTGCCTCAGTCTTTTCAATTAACAATTAGCAATTAGCAATTAGCAATTATGCACGAATTAGGAATCACTCAAAATATCGTCGCCATTGTTGCTGAGAATGCCAAAGGCACAAAAGTGCAGCGAGTAACATTAGAAATCGGCAAACTGACAGCGATTATGCCCGATGCTATCCGTTTTTGCTTTGATGTCTGCTGCCAAGGTACAATTGTAGAAGGAGCCGAATTAGAAATTATCGAAATTCCAGGCTTAGCAATATGTCGCCGCTGCGGTGGGAAAGTTCCCCTAGAACAACCTTTTGGCATTTGTGGCTGTGGGAGTACAGACTTAGAAATAATAGCGGGTGAAGAACTGAAAATAAAAGAAATGGAGGTAGAAGAGTTATGTGTGTAACTTGCGGTTGTTCTAATGATGCTGAAACTAAAATTACCAATCCCGAAACGGGGGAAGTAGTTGCTATGAATTCAAACGGACATCATACTCATACTCATACCTTGGCGGATGGAACTGTGATTACCCATTCTCACAGTCACGAACATCACGCTGATAGCAACGCCCAAATTCACGCCAAAATGCACGGGAATACTATTACCCTGGAAGAGAAGATTTTGGCAAAAAATGACTTAATTGCAGCGCAAAATCGGGGATGGTTTAAAGGTAGAGATATTCTAGCGTTAAATTTAGTTAGTTCTCCAGGTTCGGGGAAAACTACTTTATTAACTCGCACGATTAATGACTTAAAAGATAAATTCCCGATTTACGTGATTGAGGGAGATCAAGAAACTTCTAACGATGCTCAAAAAATTCAAGAAACCGGGTGTAAAGTCGTCCAAATCAATACGGGAACTGGGTGCCATTTAGAAGCGGCAATGGTAGAACGGGGTTTGCAACAACTCAATCCACCGTTGAATTCAATTGTGATGATCGAAAATGTGGGTAATTTGGTTTGTCCGGCTTTATTTGATTTGGGAGAAAAGGCAAAGGTTGCGATTCTTTCTGTTACCGAAGGGGAAGATAAACCGATTAAGTATCCTCACATGTTTCGCGCTAGCGAGGTGATGATTATTACTAAAATTGATTTGTTACCTTACGTGCAATTTGATGTCAATCGCTGCATTGAATATGCTAAGCAGGTTAATCCGAAGATGCAGATCTTTCAAGTTTCTGCTACAACTGGCGTTGGGTTAGAAAGTTGGTATGAATGGATTGCTGCTAATGTGCCGAGTTTAGCCGGGGCGGGTTTATAGCGGATTGCAGCCGCATGAGGTACGGCGCTTTGAATGCAATAGCGGCAC
>DNGJ01000550.1:0-1474 GCA_003486305.1 Cyanobacteria bacterium UBA11371 | reverse complement strand
GGTGCCGCTATACAAACGAAGCGCCAAAGGGCTGTAGCTCACTCATAGTGCAATCTGCTGTATAGAGATATCTCGTAATTCCACAGAATGGTTGGTAAAACTCGCCCCTACAGGACATGATATAAAACCAAGAAACCGGGTTTTTCATAGAAGAGCTACTAAGAAACCCGGTTTCTTTGCGATTTTTGGCTCTGAGATTTTGCAGTAGTATCTAGCCGAGGCAGAGCCTCTTGGTTTTCGTTCCCAGGCTGGAGCCTGGGAACGAGTGGAGCCTGGGAACGAGTGGAAAATCTAGAGGATGTCCCAAGTTATATGATGTCCGTTGAATTGCCCATAATAAAAAAACCTTACCCAGTCGTTGCGTAGGGACGCATCAGAGATATCAGGGACACAGATAACTTCGATCTTGCCGTGTCCCGGCTGCTGATTAAGCGTAATAAGCCTGCCATCATATTATGCGGTAGTAATCGCTATTTTCTAGCCGAGGCAGAGCCTCTTGGTTTTCGTTCCCAGGCTGGAGCCTGGGAACGAGTGGAGAAATAATCTAGAGGATGTCCCAAACTATGCGGTAGTAACCGCTATTTTCTCCTTTGGGATTGTCGATGTTGAATACTACCAGATCGGGACGACCATTGCTATTAATATCTGCGATCGCAATGTCTCCTTCCTGATTTTCCCATCCGAACCATCCGGGGATCGGCTTGACTTCATTCCACTGACCTGTGACATTACCTTTTGAGTCTAAAGGCTGACTGATGCGATAGTAACCAGTATTTTCACCTTTGGGATTGTCGATGTGGAAAACAACCAATCTGGGACGATTGCTCACATTTGCGATCGCAATCCCAGCGCCTTGATTTTCCCAGCCAAACCATTGTGGCACTTGTTTGACATCGCTCCAACCACCAGTGGCATTACCGTTAGCATCTAAGTTCCAACCAATGCGATAGTAGCCGCGATTTTCTCCGCTCGGATTGTCGATATGGAAGACAATTAAATCTGGACGACCGTTACCGTTAATGTCTCCAATTGCTACCCCACCGCCTTGATTTTCCTTACCAAACCAACCGGGAATTGGTTTAACTTCGCTCCAGTTAGTGGCATTGCCGTTACTATCTAAGTTGAAGCCAATGCGGTAATAACCGCGATTTTCCCCGCTCGGATTGTCGATATGGAAGACAATTAAATCTGGACGACCGTTGCCGTTAAGGTCGGCGATCGCAATTCCAGCCCCTTGATTTTCTGCACCAAACGATCCTGGAATTTGTTTCATCTCGCTCCAGCCACCTGTCACATTGCCTTTGGTATCTATGTTCCAACCAATGCGATAGTAGGCGCGATTTTGACCGCTCGGATTGTCGATATGTAAGACAATTAAATCTGGACGACCGTTGTTATTAAGGTCTGCGATCGCAATCCCAGCACCTTGATTTTCGGCCCCAAACCATCCGGGAATTCGCTTAGCCTCCGTTGC
>DNGJ01000166.1:10541-24703 GCA_003486305.1 Cyanobacteria bacterium UBA11371 | reverse complement strand
AGGTTTCTCCTGCCGTGCCCCTAGGATTCTTCAAACAAGCGATCGCCTCTATGCAATCGATACGCCATTTGATAGGTTTGCTCTTGACTTCGCATCGTCGGTGCATGAGCGGCTAAATATCGCGCCGCAGCAACTAAGACGTGAATTCCCGCCGGAGTTTGACCCAACAAAGAATACTGACGAAATGCCGCTTCCATTTCTTGAATGACGTGAAAGTCGCGATTTTCTCGCAACATTAACTTGCCCAACATTGCCATCAATTTTTCTGGTTCGCCACCAGCGTACAAGTATTGTGCCACCAATTGTCCGCTCTGATTTACTTGTTGCTGTCGATCCAATAATTCTGGTAATTGTTTGAGCAATTCTTCGGGATTTTCCACCCCATCTTTTGGTTCTGGAAGTTTGGCGGGCGGTATATTCAAAAATCGATTCAAATAAACGCTCATCGCCGCATCAAAAACTCCCCTGAGTAATTCAGGAGAGGGGATTCGTCGCAAACCTTGGTGAACCGCATTGGCAAATGTAAAAGGATGGTGTGCTGTATTCCAATCGCTATGATCGTTGTTGGTATGGAAGCGCGCAACGCGCAAGGCGGCGGCGTAAGTCACCGCGCCTGCTAATTGTTCTTCGGTACAACCTGCTTTTAAAGCTGTTAACAGTGCGTCGGCGATCGCTACAGCATCATCACCCAATAAAATCGGTATCAATTGCTCAAAATCCGACCAATTACCTCGGTGAGATTGACCTAATTCTAAAGCTTTTGGTAACTGCTCAAATGCCCCATCCAAAATTTCTACCAAATCCACCGGATAGCGCCAAGAGTTCGATTCTTCCATGCGAGTTGCATTCGCCAAACCCCCTACTAAACTTGCTAAAACCGCCTCCGATCCTTGCCAATTGACAGCATCTAAAGCTTCTAGCGCTTTATTAATAAAATCCAGCGTATGACCGACATCAATGTAGCGGCGATCCGTGGCTGATGCAAATAGCATATCGGCAATTTGTTTTGAATCTGCACCAATCCGGATTGCGGTAACTAAACATCGTTCTGCTGCTTCGCTGTCGCGCCGTTCGATAAATTGGCGGAACCAACTTTTGAGCGTATTAATATCGCCAGAAAAGTTCGGCAGCGGGTGAACGACAAAGTGAGGCGGCGAATTTGCACTATCGCGCGCAACTGCGGAAAGTCCTTGATAAAGGGCGCGGGGACAATCTTCGGCATCTAAATAAGGCAATAGATTCATTAAACAGGTGTGGATAGATAGTCCGGTATCCCACCCATTTTTGTTGTAACGAGTGCCAAATTCTAGTCCTATTTGGAACGGTTCTGTAAAGTCAGCACCCAAGTCTAACAGCGCGATCGCAGACTTAGCAATCACCAGCGATATACTCTGTTCTAACCCATCTTGCAGTCGCTGGCGTTGATGCGCGTAAGGGTCAACTTGCGGTGCTAAATTTATCCACACCTCCCCATCCCGAATTTGTACTGGAAAACCACGCACATCATCTGCCCAAGAATCAAAAGTTCCGCCACTTTTGAGGTCAAAACGGGCGTAATGCCAGGGGCAAGTAACGATACCATCTTTGCAAGTACTGCCGTGGAGGGGAAAACCCATGTGCGGACAGCGGTTATCGATCGCGTATACTTGGTCGTTGGAATAGAAGAGCGCGATATGCCTCCGGCACGCTGGCGCGATCGCGTGTTTCTCTAAATTTACAAGCTTGCTTCCTTTTGCTTGCACATCAGCCAATTTTGCCGCAAAAACATAGCCGTCTATCGAATTAGCAATCATATTTTTTTCCTCCATTGGTAAGCTGGGCGGGACGCCCGTCTCACCTTTCTAAAGAAAAGTCTTTATAAACTACGATAGTCCTGCCCACTTGACTTTGTAAAGAGTTTCCTTTAATTTCTTAATATGGAAGCCAAATCGCAGAAAAACGATGCCACCGTGCGGACTCGACGCGCGATCGTCAACTTGCTCAAGCAAGAAGGAGCAATGGACTCAAAAGAGCTATCGACGCGCTTGGGAGTTTCCGCAATGGCAATTAGACAACACCTGTACGCCTTGCAGTCGGAACGCTTAGTCACCTATCAGGAAGAACCCCGTCCGATGGGGCGTCCGGCTAAACTTTGGCAGTTAACCCAAGCGGCGGATCGCTTTTTTCCAGCGGGATACGCCGAATTGACTTTAAGCTTAATTAATTCGGTAACAGAGGCATTTGGAGAAGGGGGAATCGACCGTCTTTTAGAAGTGAGAACTCGCCATCAAATTGCCGCCTATCAAGAGCAAGTTTCACAAGAAAAGCTGCAAGAAAAGTTGGAAGCATTGGCAATATTGCGTACCAATGAGGGTTATATGGCAGAAGTGGAACTGTTAGAAGATGGATCGTTTTTATTAATAGAAAATCACTGTCCCATCTGCGCCGCTGCTAGCGTTTGTACGGGGTTGTGCGCGAGAGAATTGGAAGTATTTCAGAGCGTTTTGGGAGAAGAAGTGAAAGTTGAGCGAACCGAACATATCGTCGCCGGTGCGCGACGCTGCGCCTATCAAGTATCCAGAAACTAACATCTTGCACCACGGGAGGTAGAACCTCCCGGATCTCGTTCCCAGGTCAAAGCAGGGAACGAAAATACTGAGGCTCCGCCTCAAGGTGCAAGATGTGAGTAAACTAATTTCTGTAGCGATTTGTTATGATGTATCAAGCCTTGCCAGTCCCAGAAATGAGCTTGAAACCCTCTGTTTACGAAACCGATTTCTACGCCTGGACACAAGAGCAAGTAAAGCTCTTGTCTGAAGGTCACTGGCATCAGGTTGACTTGAAAAATATTATCGAAGAGATCGAAAGCTTGGGGAAGCAAGAACGTCAGCAATTGCGGCACTGTTTAGGGGTGCTTTTGGGGCATTTGCTGAAGTGGCAATTACAGAGGACTCATCGCAGTAAAAGCTGGCTAGCAACGATCCGAGAACAGCGCCGCCGTCTGACTATTGTGCTAGAAGAAAATCCGAGTCTTCGACCTTACCTGAGTGAAGCGAACGCAATTTCCTATGCACTAGGCACTGACTTGGTGGTGCAAGAAACTCCTCTCGATTACAACGATTTGCCTGAAGTTTGTCCCTACACTTTGGAGCAAGTTATAAGCGATGAGTTCTTGCCGGAGTGAATCGGGCGATCGCACTCTGTTATATGAAGGGATTTTAGTCTTGATCAAAAGCTTGAGGTTGTCGAAAAGCGTATATATCTTTAATAACTTGCACCCAGCCGTCGGATACTGAGTCGAGGATGCGATCGCCCTTTTCCTTCGTCGCCACGGTAGGATCGCCAAACACCCCAGTTTTACTCAAATCTATCGTCGCCCAAGCAAAGGGTAACCTGCCTTCCATACTCAGCAGCGTATCTTGTGGCAAATCCGGATACTCGGCAACGGCTTTATCCATTTTCACCTGATCTGGCAGAATCGACAGCATCAAACTCGTTTCCGCATCTCCAGCGTGAATCCCCAACTGTGCCTCTTTCTGTGTGAGCAATTCTTTAGTAATATGAGGCACGCGCCAGGTAAACAGCGGGAAAACCATAAAATCCCCGTATTTTAAGTGAATATCCCGCGCCGCAATTTCCATCACCTGGGGTTGTCCGCCGTGGGAATTCATCAACACCAATTTGCGAAACCCCGCTTGGTAAATGCTTTCCGCCATTTCATTCAAAATTGCCAACAGTGTCTGTGCGCTTAAAGTAATAGTGCCGGGAAAGTGTAAGTGTTCGGTTGATTTGCCGTAGTATAAAGGTGGCAAGGCATAAGCTGGAATTTCGGGTTCAAGCTTTTGGAGCGCCTTGCCCAAGACGCCGACACCGATGGCAGAATCGACAATTAGCGGTAAGTGGGGGCCATGTTGCTCAATTGCCCCTACGGGTTGGATAATTACTACATTATCTTTATCGGGCATCGCCTGGATTTCAGTCCAGGTGAGGTAGGGGAAAAAACGCGCTGGTGGAATGAAATTGTGCATTAGGGAATTTTAGATTTGAGATTTGGGATTTTAGATTTTATTTTAATCAAGCCAGGGAGCGCTGCAAAGAAACCCGGTTTCTACCAGAGGATGCGGTCAAAGCCATTGCGGTTTTAGTCGATTTGCATCGAGGCAATTTCTCATCTGTTTCGGCGATTTTTGCCCAGGATTGCTACCGATAAGCAACTAAGGAATCGAGTCTATGGAAGGTTCGTTGTGGTTTTGCCATCCTGGATCGCTTTGATCGGTAATCCGCTAAGATAACAAGGCAAGCCCAAAGGTAACAGAAAAGGGAAACATCGGTGTAAGTCCGAGGCTGTGCGGCAACTGTAAGCGAGCGATCGCGAGCCAGAATACCTAAATGTTACCCGTAACCTCTAATTTCCTGCCTTGCACGGGAAAGGAGCTTTAACCTAGATGCAAACTGTAGACCTACCCTCCCAGTCACTACCTCCCCTACCCCTAAAACGTCCGCTATTGATGATCGGTCACGGCACCCGCGACGATGATGGACGGCAGTGTTTTTTAGATTTTGCCTCTGCTTATCAAGCATTGGACAATTCGCGCCCTGTCGTGCCTTGTTTCTTGGAACTCACCGGCCCTACGATTGGGGAAGGGATCGATCGCTGTGTCGAACAGGGCTATACTGACTTCTCGGTGCTGCCGGTGCTGTTATTTGCAGCCAGACACAATAAGTTTGACATTACCAACGAATTAGACCGGGCAAAGGGGAAATATCCCCAGTTAACGTTTCACTACGGGCGGCATTTTGGCATTACACCCGGTATTTTGGAATTGTGGCGCGATCGCCTCGCCGCCCTCGACCATCCCCACATTGACAGAAAAGACACAGTTGTGCTATTTGTCGGCAGAGGTTCCAGCGACCCCGATGCCAACGGCGACGTATACAAACTTGCCCGTATTTTATGGGAAGGCAGCGGTTACCTCACCGTTGAAACTTGTTTTATTGGCATCACCCATCCCCGTTTAGAAGAAGGTTTCCGTCGCGCCCGACTCTACCAACCTAAGCGTATTATCGTCCTACCCTACTTTCTGTTTACAGGTCTTCTGGTGAAAAAAATCTTCGACATCACCGCCCAACAACAGGAACAATATCCCGATATTGCCATGACCTGCTTACCAGAAATGGGGCTGCATCCCCAGTTATTTTCCGTCGTGCGGGAAAGGGAAATCGAAACCCAACTAGGACAGGTACAAATGAATTGCGAAATGTGCAAATTCCGCTTAGCAGCTGTCCATAGTCACAGTCACAGTCACAGTCACAGTCACGACCACCATCACCATCATCATCACCACGACCACCCACCAGTTGACCCCTATGCCAAATTAGAAGATTACCATCACAAAATTTGGCAAGCACCGTGAATAGGTAATAGGTAATAGGTAATGGGTAATGGGTAATAGGTAATAGGTAATAAAAAAGCTGTTCGCCCATTACCAATTAGCAATTAGCAATTAGCAATTAGCAATGACCAAAGAATTTACCGTTGGCGACAAAGTCCGAGTCGTAGCGCTACCACCCTACGTTAAAACAGCCGAACCTATGCCGATGCTGCGTCCCCCCGATGCGATCAGCATTGGGGAAGAAGGTGTTATCCTGGACAGGCGACCTGGGGGGTATTGGGGAGTTCGCTTCGCTAAAGGAGCTTTTTTAATGGAAAGCCAATATATCGAGAGAGTATCCGTCGCTCCCCAAACACACCAGTCTGACGCCGAAATATCAGATTAACTCTTCTTGTTGCATGGCTTCAATCAGTTGCAAGCCTCTCGGATCGCCAACTCGCAACAGCGAGGCTTTGGCGTCTTCTCGCACACCCATGTCTTCGTCTTCTTCCAAAACTTGAATTAGGGCGTCGATCGCACCGGCATAGACTACGTTTGAGGGAAGTTCGCGGCACAGTTGCCCTAAAGACCAAGCGCAGTTACTGCGAACTGCTGCTACTGGGTCTTGGATTAAAGCTTCGATCGCTGGGGGAACGGCAGCTACAACCGCATCGTAGCCTAATTCTGCCATTTGGGCTAACCCACTGGCTGCCCAAAGTCGCACGGCGGAAATATCGGTTTTGAGGGCATCGATTAGGGGGGCTAAGGCGCGGCGATCGCGGCAATTTCCCAATGCCCATACTACTCCCTTTCGCACGTAGCCGTTCCAGTCGCGGTGCAACTGGGTTATCAGCGGTTCTACCGCATCCCGGCTGGGATTTCGTCCCAAAGCATAAGCAGCACTTACCCGCACCAACGGACAAGCATCGGTCAACAAGCGAATTAGATAGGGAATAGCCCGTGCGTCCTGAATTTCGCAAAACGCACGCGCCGCGATCGTTTTTTGCGGCGTTGCGCCAGACTCCAGTAACGCCAGCATCGCATCTGGATTGGGCTTTGTCTCTTCGGGTTCGGCATCTAGCGGATCTAGCGGATCTAAAGCACTGTCTAGATCGGCATCTGCATCGATTACGCTCAGGTCATCTTCGTCATACATATACTGTAAAATTACCATCACCTGCGACCTGATGCCACCTGGCTTTTGAGGGGAAATCCGATCAATTTATCGATTTAACCATTAAAAGCGACTCGGTTTGGTACCCTAGCTGGTGATATAAATTCACGGCGGGTTGGTTGGATAGAAACACTTGCAGGCTAATTTGGCGATCGCTTCTCGCTCTAGCCCAATCTTCAGCATGATGCATCAAAGCCGTGCCGATTCCCTTGCGGCGGTGTTCTGGCGCTACGTAGAGCAAAAAAATGTGGGTGTGACGCGATCCTTTTACCTGATCGACCGCGTTACCTAGCCAGAGGGATGCGATCGCTTGAGCAGGTGAGCGGGTGAGCGATGCTGCTTCCTGGTCTTCCTCTTCTAAAAATTCTACCCACCAAAGCGGCGTATCTTTGGACAAGTATTGCTCGACAGTTTGAGCTAAATGGGAAAAATCCCTTTCTGGGTAAAACTCTTGATATGTTTTTTGCATAAACTTTACCAGCATCGCCCGATCTAAACTCGATCCGCTGCGAAGCTGGTAGCCTGGTGGTAGCATAATTGACATACCCAATTGCTAATTGCTAATTGCTAATTGCTAATTGGGTGAGGTAACCGAGGGCTGGGTTGCTACTGGTTCAGCCGCTGGTGCTTCAACTTGGGGCGCGGGGGCTGCCAAATCTGCGGGCAAAAAGATGCGGGCGCTGACTGCTACTAGCGCAACCAAAAACATCACCACAATTAAAAACGGAAAAACATACTGACGCAAGATAGGCATTGTTTTAGCAGTTGGAGGGAAATAATTTTTGTCACCATTTCTAATGGTAGAAGAGAAATGGTTTTTGCAACTGTTTTGTATAGGGTGCGACCCAAAATTGCAGGGAGCATGTCAACGAGAGTAGCGACACCCGCGCATGGTGTCGCTACACAAACAAAGCCTGCCAAAGGCAGGCTTTAAAAGCTTTAGCCCGCCAGAGCGGGCTTCGTTTGTATAGCCAGCACCCTAAAGGGTGCTGGCTATACAAACTTGACATGCTCCCAAATTGCAGGGGCACGGCATTCAAACACTTTGCCCTTGGGGGGAAAATTTACTGATGCCGTGCCCCTACCGTCCTACTGTTGCTGGCGACGCTGGCTCCTTTGTTGTCGCATTTGTTCCAGCTGCTGCCTTTGTTCAGCCGTCAGCAAAGCATCCATTTGTCTTCGGGCTTCTTGCCGAATTGCCCTCATTTGAGTTTTTTGCTCGTCGGTGAGGGTCAAATTTGGCCGCCGGCGCTCTTGTCTTGCACGCTGACGTTCTGCTTGCTGTTGTGAGGTGAGAATCCGATCGATTCTGGCTTTGGTTGATTCTCGGATTTGCCGCATTTGGGTTTGTTGCTGTTCGGTGAGGTTAAGGCGTCTGCCCCATCCTTCACCTCGCCTTTCGGCTACCTCACCAGGGAGGGCAGAAGCTGCTTCGGTGAAGACAGGTAGCACGGGGGAAACTGCGAGTGCTAAAGCTAAAGCTCCAGGTATAGCGAGATATAGTTTCTTCATCAAGTTAGTTTTGCTTGAAGTGGTAGATTGCGATCGCAACAACGCAGGCATCGTTGGTCGCGTAGTTTAGACACCTACCAAGTGTGAAAGGTTCAAACAACTACTCATCGATTGGATCGTCGAGTCCTGGTCTGGGCATCGGTGCTGTTTCGGCTTTCCAAGGTGCAACCACTGGTAGCAAAATAAACGCGGGTACAGCGGCGGCAATCGTAATCAGGAAAAATACAGGCCATCCGGTGGCTTTTTGTAAAAAGCCAGAAGGCGATACTAGCACATCGCGGCTGAAAGCCATAAAGCTGGTAAGCAAGGCGTATTGGGTGGCAGAATAACGTTGGTTGCAAAGACTCATTAAATAAGCAACAAAACCCGCTGATGCGATCCCGCCGCAGAAGTTTTCTACGTTAATGCCCAATACCAATAACGGATAATTTTTACCCGCGACAGCGATCGCAAAGTAACTTAAATTACTCAAAGCTTGCAGTGCGGCAAAGATCCACAGCGAGCGATTAATTCCCAGCTTGCTGACAATCGATCCGCCCGCTAAAGTTCCGAAAATGGTCGCAAATAAACCCATCCCGCCCCGAATCGCCCCAATATCTGTTTGGGAAAAGCCTGTATTGAGCAAAAACGGCGTCGATAAACTGCTTAGTAAGGCGTCAGCCAGGTTGTAGAGGATGGCGAACAATAAAATTAAGACGCCTAAGAGCAAACCATTGCGCTGAAAAAATTCTGCAAACGGAAATATTACCGCCTCTTCTAACGACTCGGGGCGGTTATGGTCTAAGACGGGTTCGGGTGCAAAAATAGTAGCCGCGATCCCGATTACCATCAACAGCGCCATTAATAGGTAAACGATGGGCCAAGGCATTTGATCCGCTAGGATAAAGGCTACCGAACCTGTAACTAACAGGGCAATGCGGAATCCTAAAACGAAAACGGCTGCACCGGCTCCCATTTCTAGTTTTTCCAATACATCGGTGCGATAAGCATCGGCGGCGATATCTTGGGTAGCACCGAAAAAAGCTATGAGTACGGCGTTAATGACTACAAGTTGTAACGCTTGGGCGGGTTTTTGGATTGCCATTGCGGCGATCGCGATCGCTAACACAATTTGGGATAAAATCAGCCAGCCGCGACGACGCCCTAAAAATGGCGGCACAAACCGATCTAGCAACGGCGACCAAACAAACTTTAACGAATAAGGCAAGGCTACCAAATTAATCAGCCCGATCGCCGTAATATCGATGTTTTCTTTCGTCATCCACGCTTGCAGGTTGCTTCTAGTCAATAAAAACGGCAACCCCGATGAAAAACCCAACAATAAAAGAGCCGCCATTTTGCGACTCTCAAATACTTTTAACCAAGATTGAATTGCTTTCAAACGATCCTCCCTCTACAGGTAACTCCTATAACATGGAGAGATTTTCCCACAGGAGAGAGCCTTTATCCGGAGGCGTGGTTATCGCCGGGAAGAAGTGGTAGCTGGTTTGATCGGGGCGTCAAGGCGACGCCAAACGCCAACTAATACCCCTTGGACTTGTACTTGGTCGGCAGGTGCTTCAATCGGCGTGTATTTGGGATTGGCGGGTTTGAGGGTGACTTTCTCTCCCCGGCGATAAAACCGCTTCAGCGTTGTACCGTGTCCTTCTACCCTCGCCGCCACAATCGCGCCGTTTTTGATTTGACTCGGTTCTGATACGGGTTGCATAATCGCCATATCTCCATCGGCGATGCGATCTTCGATCATGCTGTCACCCATTACTCGCAGCGCAAAAGATTGCGGCCCGAAGAATAAACTGGAAAAATCGAGTCGTTCTACCGTGTCGGTATGGGGTTCGACCAAACCACCTGCTGCGATCGCTCCTAAAACCGGAATTCCTCCTGTGCTTTGTTTTAAAATCCGAATTGTCCGGGCTTGCCCATCTGTCCAATCAATGTATCCTTTAGAACGCAAATGTTCTAAACGACTCTGAATCGGGGCGGGTGACCTTAAGTTCATCGCCCGCATCATTTGCCGGATCGAAGGTGCATGTTGATGCTGGCGAATGTACTCTACTAGCCAATCGTAAAGTTCTTGTTGAGCTTCTGTTAGGGTTTCCATAAATCTGGCTTAGAAATGGTACGAGAGTTTTTACAGGCGGGTTTAAGTCTGTATTTGCAAGATACAAACGAACTATATCGGTAAACCTGCCTTGACTCCTACAGAACATTCGTACTATTAAAACCCCCGATTTGTCTAGTAGCAAGCTTGGTAATTGGTAATTGGTAATTGGTAATTGGTAATTGGTAGTGGGTGCGATCGCTTGGGGTTTTTGCTTGTAGTCCGCACCCATTAGGGATATCAAGTCCCTTCGTATCCGACTTGTATGGTTAATAGGGTTGTAGGGGCGGGTTTTACCCAAAACGTTTGATTTTAAGCGAATTGTCTTTATAAACCCGCAGAGCGTGCAATGCCTAAGCAAGCGGACACGATCTGATCGGACAGATGGGATCTAATCTGCGCCGAGTAAACTAGCGAGCAAAGCTTTTTGTGCGTGCATTCGGTTTTCGGCTTGATCCCAAACTCGCGATTGGTTTCCTTCCATGACGGCATCGGTAATTTCTTCGCCTCGGTGTGCGGGTAAACAATGCAACACAATCGCCGTTTTATCAGCTAAACTCAACAATTCATCGTTTAATTGATAAGGTTGAAAAACCGGCATCCTTTGATCGGCTAAGTCTTCTTGTCCCATGCTTGCCCAAACGTCGGTGTAAAGTACGTGAGCGCCTTTAGCAGCGGCAATGGGATCGGTAGTTATTGTCACTTCAGAACGATTGTTGGCGATCGCAACTGCCTGTTCCACAACTCCCGCATCGGGTTCGTACCCAGACGGTGTAGCAATTCTGACATTAATTCCTACCAGAGCGCAGCCCAACAGCAGGGAATTGGCGACGTTATTGCCATCGCCGAGATAAGTTAAGGTGACACCGGATAGGGAACCAAAGCATTCCTGGACGGTGAGTAAATCTGCCAAAATTTGACAGGGATGTTCGCGATCGGTTAAGGCATTAATCACGGGAATTTTGGCATACTCGGCGAAGATTTCCAAATCCCTGGGATTGAAGGTGCGAATTGCCACAATATCTAAGTATCTGTCCAACACCCGCGCCGTATCGATTAAAGGTTCCCCGCGACTGACTTGAGTGACGTTGGGATTTAAGTCGATTACCTGTCCGCCTAACTGATACATGGCGACGGTAAAGCTAACCCGCGTGCGGGTGGAAGCTTTAGAGAACAACAGACCGAGAATTTTATTGCAGCGCCGATTGACAGTACCTGCTTTCATTTGCGCTGCTAATTCCAAAAGTTCGCCGACCTCGCTCGCGCTTAGGTCTGCCAGACTTAATAAATCTCGTCCTTTGAGTGTTTCCATGCTCATCTCTGGTGAAGTTTTGTGCGATCGCAAATGGCAGCAAACTACCGGGCAAAAAAAGACTGTCTTAAAAAGGTATCAGATTTAATTGCGCTATTGTTGGGTAGGTCAAATTTTTCTAACGCAGTCAGAGGAAGGAGCTAGGTATACTGGGTGTGTGCGATCGCTTCCCCACAAAACTATGCAGATCGCAGAACGACAATGCTACACCCCAGAGCAATACCTGGAACTAGAAGCAGCTGCCGACTACAAAAGCGAATACATTGACGGACAAATTATACCTCTGACCGGCAAAACGACTAATCGCAATCGACTAGCAGGCAATTTCTATGCTTCCCTAAATTTTGCCTTCAGACAGCAAGATTGCGAAGTTTTTATGGGAGATGTCCGTTTGTGGATACCCAAGCGGCGGATTTACACCTATCCAGATGTGATGATTGTCGCGGGTGAACATGAGTATTTTAATAACCGTACAGACATAATTTTAAATCCCCAGGTAATTGTAGAAGTGTTGTCAAAATCCACCAAAGGATACGACCGAGAAGACAAATTTGAAGCTTACCGAACAATAGAAACATTTCGGGAGTATCTATTAATTGACCAAACCCGAATTCATGTAGAACAGTATTCTAAGACGGGTAACTTTGCGAGTATGACGAAGAAGATGAAGCCATTGCTCTAACATCAGTTCCCTTTGAGATTTGCCTAGTGGATTTGTACAATAAAGTGAAGTTTGAACAAGCAGAGTCAGAAAGCGATAATTCTGATGTTTCTGGGGTGGGTTGAAGGATGCGATCGCATCACTCGAAGGCGTACCTTTGAGCTACTTTCCAGTAACGAGAGAACCGCTTCAGGTCAATATAACCGTCATAGTCCAAAAATGGCTCAACTGCAAACACTTCCACGGGCATAGATTTCTCAATCTCATCGCAAATAGCAGCAAACCGAGGACTAGGACTCTCTACCGTCACAACCAAATCAGCATGATGTGACTTAGCAAAATTTACCACCTCAGTCGCCACATTACCCCGCCGAATAACTACAGGCAACTCCAACAAGCATTCGTAAATAAAAGTAATGCGTTTGAGACTAATTTGCCACTCTTCTAACAAAACATCATCCCAAACCCAAATAGCCGGTGCATTAGGATATTCTTGCAGTCCAGGATGATCGGGACTCAAACAATCACCGTGAACCCAAACAATCGGATTGTTGCTCATTGCTAATTGCAAGAAAAGCTAATTTTTTTATTTTCTCCTTTCTCGTTCCCAGGTCAAAGCAGGGAACGAAATTTTAGAGGATCTGCCTCGGTTATTTTAACCCAACTACCGCCGCCTTTTCCCCTGTTGCCAACTTTGGCTACCGCTGCGATTTTCAAACGGTTCGGTTTTAGGAAATAATCGTCTTTCTATTTCCTCATAACTCCCCTCAAAATCGCAACGTCCGTACAAAGGGCATTTTTTACAATAAACCCCTTGTGTATACTTTTCCAAATTTTCCCGATTAAAAAAATACGCCTTATGGCTAAAAGTACTAGCAACCCACTGCCAAGATAAATTATTACTAGCAGGATCTCCATCTAACAAATGTGACAAAAACCACTTTGCACCCGCTTGCCAACGGATGCGCCGCCAATGCACGATATAAGCAGCCATCCACATGCGCGCGTGGTTATGCAGGTAACCAGTTTCTCGCAAATCGCGGCTAAAACTATCCATGCAAACTCTACCCGTAGTGCCGTTGGCGATATCTTCGGGTAAAGTATCGGCATAAGCTTTAGCATTGTAACCTGTTTTGTACTCTTCCCGATCTTTCCAGATATCATTGCCTAATTCAGCATACAATCGTTGCCAGTAGTCGCGCCAAGCTAGTTCGTTGACTAATTTATTGGCTTCATCTTTATTGTTAACTTTCTTGAGTACGGCATCGCGAACTTCTGCCAAACTAAGCACCCCATAACGCAGGTATGGAGATAAGCGAGTTACAGCACCAGTGAGGAAATTACGGGATTTTCCATAGCGTGCCGCATCTACTTTTGCAAGTACTTTAACAGCGGCTTTACGTCCACCTAGCGTCTCGCTAATATGGTCATCTCGCGTCGCTGCTGCTGGAAATTGTGCGCGCAGATAGGCTACCATCTGTTCGCGACTGGAAAATTCGCGTTGCATGTCTTCGGTCATTGTTTGGCCTGTGAATACCCATTTTTTATGGTAGCGAATAATTGGTTTGTAGGGGCGGGTTTTACCAACAATATTTGCATCAAACAGATCGATTATATAAACCCGCCCTGCCGAGATCTTTAATTACTCTAGGTACGAAACCCAACGCATTGGTTGGGTTTCGCTTTGCCAAAGCCCAACCTACAAAGAAATGGCTGAAATTTCACAAGTGCCGCAAGTATGATTCTGGATTATTCAAAAAAGCTTTTGTTAAGGTAACCTGTTCGAGTTGATCGTAGGGTACTTCTTTAACTGGATAGCTATCAAAACTCAAAATAGATGCTTGAGGAAAAGCCATGAGAATCGGAGAGTGAGTCGCAATAATAAATTGACTATCTTGGTTTACCATATCTTTTAGCATCGATAAAAATGCCAATTGTCGCAGCGGCGAGAGGGGTGCTTCAGGTTCGTCCAACAGATATAATCCGCCAGGAACAAAGCGCGATTGAAAAAGCTTTAAAAAACTTTCGCCGTGGGAATTAGCATCTAAATT
>DNGJ01000166.1:0-10337 GCA_003486305.1 Cyanobacteria bacterium UBA11371 | reverse complement strand
CCGTGGGAATTAGCATCTAAATTCTCCCCGTATTTACTCACCAAAGCGGCTTTTTGGCCTAAAACTGCTGCCTTGGCTAATTGAAGGCCATAGCCGCTAAATTTTTCTTCATACTCTGAAGCTTGTTCTTCTAGTTCTTTTGTCATATTATTGAGGCGTCGCGCAAAATTGAAGAAGTCTTCTGCTCTCAGGAAAAATCCCCGCGTGGTTCTTTGATTCCAAACAAATTTTAACTGGTTCGATAAGCGTCTGGCGTGGTCTAAACTTTTATCTGTTTGGATGTCTTCTCCACCGACGGTTATCGACCCTACACCGGCTGCGATCGCTTCCAACAAAGTTGACTTTCCCGACCCATTTTCCCCCACAAAAAAAGTTACAGGCTGATGCAAATTAATTTCGTTTATTTTTTTTACTAAACCCAGATTGAAAGGAAAATAATTGCTAGACTTTTTAACATTTTTTGGACAAATTGCTCTTAAATGAATCATAGCCTTATCCCCAATCCGCTCTCGCAAACCTTCTCTATTCTATCTCTTCTTCTTGGCGTCCTTGGCGTCTTGGCGGTTCGTTTAAAAAGGGGTAACTCCTGGGCGGATTTGCTGCGATCAAAACTTGCGATCGCTCTACTCGTGCCCAAGGCAGATCGCACCGCCGCTTACGGTAGTGTAAACTATTCATCGTTCAGCGCCATCCTTACCAGGGTAGTTGACCTTTGGCACAAAATATTTATACTAAATCAAAATGGAGCGATAAAATGCCGCTGATGCCAAAATTTTCCACTCTCATCCGCTTATTAAAGCCTAAAAATCCAAGGCTAGTCAGTATTGGACTGCTTTTGTTGGTATTAACAGGAACCCAAATTTATGGACGCACGGTGGCGCAAGAAGCCTCACCCACGCCGCCAGCGACTGCACCATCGCAAAATACCGATCCAGCTAATTTTACTCTAACTAAAACCCTCACAGAACATGCAGGCGGAGTTGGGACGGTTGCTATTAGTCCGGATGCTAAAATTTTAGTCAGCGGCAGCAGCGATAAAAGTATTAAAATCTGGAATTTAGAAACAGGAGAACTGCGGCAAACTTTGACGGGACATACTAACCCGGTTTTAGCGGTAGCGATTACTCCAGATGGGAAAACTTTAGTTAGTGCCAGTAGCGATAAAACGATTAAAATTTGGAATTTAGAAACGGGTAGACTGCGGCGAACTTTATCCGGACATGCGGGGGGAATTTATTCAGTTGCGATTAGTCCGGATGGTCGAACATTAGTCAGTGGAAGTGGTGATGGTAAGATTAAAATTTGGAATTTAAGTAACGGAGGATTGCAGCGTACCCTTTCTCCGCGTTCTGGTATGATTTTATCGGTGGCGATTAGTCCGGATGGGAAAAATTTGGCAAGTGGCAATCAAGATTTATCGGTTAAGGTTTGGAATTTGAGTAATGGTAGATTGGTTCGCAATTTGAAGGGACATAATTTTTATGCAGTTTGGTCGGTGGCTTTTAGTCCCGATGGTAAAATGTTGGTCAGCGGTTCCCACGACAAGACAATTAAAATTTGGAATCTTGATAATGGAGAAGTTATTCGCACGCTGCAAGATGAAAACCCGGTTTTTACGGTGGCGATAAATCCGGATGGTAAAACAATTGCCAGTGGGGATCAAGGTAGCAATATTAAACGCTGGGATATGAATACGGGTCAATTGCTGCAAACTCTTTCAGGACATTCAGATCAAGTGCGTAGCCTTGCTTTTAGCCGCGATGGTAAAATTATTGTTAGTGCCGGTAGCGGGTCTAGAGATGAGACGATTAGAATTTGGCGATCGCAATAATTTGGGAATGGGTAATGGGTAATTGGTAATTGGTAATTGGGATAAGAATAAGGCAGAGGGAAAGGAAGCAAAACCGTTTCCCTTACTATTACCTATTACCCATTACCTATTACCCATTACCCATTACCTATTAACTCCCAATAATGTAGTTTTTCAGGTTTTGAATTTGGTCGAGTAATTCTTTGCGGTTGCTAGCACCCAGCAAGTAGCGGTACACAAACCAAACCGAGTATGCTATCCCAATTAGCTCAAAGGTTGGCGCTACTAACGGAATGTCGTTAATCGCATCGAGCAAACCAAATAAGACTTTAACGCTGACAAAACCTGCCAGAATTAAACCAGCGGTAATCAGGGGTCGCTGATATGTGGTAAAAAAGTTGGTGACGTAATCTGGCGGCGTATCTACAAATTTTAAAACTTGGTCTACCGCCTGTCGCCATTGTTCCTTTGGGGGTTCCTCTGACGACACCGATGGCGTCGCCGTTTCTGCTGCTTGGACTTTGACCTCTACGGTCGGCAATTCCGTTTCAGCCTTATTTGCGGCTGTTGGGGGATTTTCAGGCTGCATATCGATTCAGAGGAATAACAACTTGAAACTACTTTCTGAGGATATCGCTATCAGCCGCTCTCTCTACAACATATTAATTTTTCTTCTAATTTAGCGATTTGCTCTCCTAGAGGGAGGTTACTTTTCTGGGGAAGTGCTTAACCTCTCAAGCAATGGGACGACTTGGGAAGCGGGACAATGAAGAAAAATTATCCAGAAAAATTATCCAGAAAAATTATCCGTCCAACCGATTCCCATGACATTTGTATTATTTGCGACTGCAAGCAACGGGTGGAATTCGCTTTAATTTTCTTGAGAAAGCAGATGCGATCTGCTGCCATTGTGCTTATTTCCACCCGTTGCGATCGCAACCGTTAACCGAGATCTGCCGTCTCGGAGTTGCGATCGCTTTTCATTTTACGATATCATCGAGATTCTCTTTTCCCCTCCCCCATCTCCAAATAAAATCTAAAATCTAAAATCTAAAATCTAAAATTCCCCAGATGTCTCACCGTCCCATCTACCTCGATAACCACGCAACTACCCCCGTCGATGAACGGGTGTTAGCGGCTATGTTGCCTTACTTTAAAGAACACTTTGGCAATCCTGCTAGCATTAACCACGTTTATGGTTGGGAAGCAGAAGCAGCCGTTAAACAATCCAGGGCAATTTTAGCAGCAGCAATTAACGCTACACCAGAAGAAATTATCTTTACGAGTGGGGCGACGGAAGCAAATAATTTAGCCATAAAGGGAGTGGCGGAAGCTTATTTCCAAAAAGGGCGTCACGTTATCACCGTCGTCACCGAGCATAACGCAGTTTTAGATCCTTGTGAGTATTTGCGATCGCTCGGTTTCGACATCACGTTCCTCCCCGTACAACCAGACGGACTAATCGATTTAACCGAACTCGAAAAAACGATTCGTCCCGATACAATTTTAGTGTCGGTAATGGCAGCAAATAACGAAATTGGCGTCTTGCAACCCTTGGCAGAAATTGGCGCAATTTGTCGCGAACATCAGGTATTATTTCACACCGATGCTGCCCAAGCATTAGGTAAAATTCCCCTCGATGTGCAGGGGATGAATATCGACCTTTTATCGATGACCGCACATAAAATATACGGCCCTAAAGGTATTGGAGCTATTTACGTCCGTCGCCGCAACCCCAGAGTTAAAATAGCACCTCAGTTACACGGGGGAGGACACGAACGGGGAATGCGTTCTGGTACGCTTTATCCACCGCAAATTGTCGGGTTTGCTCGTGCGGTAGAACTCGCTTTAGAGGAAATGCTTTCGGAAATGGAACGTTTGACCAACTTACGCCAGCGCCTATGGGAAAATTTATCCCCAATTGGGGACATTTTTCTCAACGGTCATCCTACTCAGCGTTTACCGGGTAACCTGAATATCAGCGTCGAGGGGGTGGACGGTGCGGCGTTGTTACTGGGATTGCAATCTGTTGTGGCGGTGTCTTCTGGTGCTGCTTGCACCTCGACTAAAACTGCGCCTTCTCACGTTTTGATGGCGCTCCGACATACGGAGGCGCTGGCTTATGCTTCGATTCGCTTTGGTATTGGGCGGTTTAATACAGAAGCGGAGATAGATAAAGTGGCGCAACATGCACTAGCAACGATTAAATCCCTGCGAGTTGCATCGCTTTCCCAGTCTAAAATTTAGCTTGTTGCTGGATGGGAATCCTGATCGCCAACTCTGTTCCCTTTCCAGGGGTGGAGAAACACTCTAATTTGCCATTGTGTTTTTCTGTAATAATTTGATAGCTGATCGACATCCCCATCCCCGTACCTTTACCTACTGGTTTGGTAGTAAAGAAAGGATCGAAAATGCGTTGTTTAACCTGTTCGGGAATGCCGGGACCATTGTCTGCGATCGCAACTTCTACCCATTGCGAATCTACCACAGATGTGCGAATGGTAATCCGACCGGGATTATCTTTGGCATTAACTTCTTCGAGAGCATCGATCGCATTGACCAGAATATTCATAAACACCTGATTCAGAGTTCCGGCGTAACATTCAACTTTGGGCAAGTTGCCATATTCTCGAATCACTTCAATTTCCGGACGTTCTGGTTTAGCTTTTAGGCGATGTTGTAAAATTAGTAAAGTACTCTCAATTCCTTCGTGAATATCTACATCCTTAAATTCTGCTTCATCCATGCGCGAAAAGTTCCGCAGCGACAGCACGATTTGACGAATGCGTTCTGTTCCCAGTTTCATCGACCCCAAGATTTTCACCAAATCTTTCTGCAAAAACTCCAGATCCAATTCTTCAGCTTCGGCTTGAATTTCTGCGACGGGATTGGGGTATTGTTCTTGGTATAGTTGCAAAAAATTGAGCAAATCATCGGCATATTCTTGCACGTGGGTGAGGTTGCCGTGAATAAAATTTACCGGGTTATTAATTTCGTGGGCAATACCCGCAACCATTTGCCCTAATGCCGACATCTTCTCGCTTTGGAGCATTTGAGCCTGGGTGCGTTGCAGTTCTTTTAGGGTGTTTTTAAGTTCAGCGGTGCGTGCCTCAACTCGGTCTTCTAGTTCTGTATTTGTTTGTTCTAATGCCGTGAAAGATTCGCGCAATTGTTGTGCCATTTGGTTGAATGAATTTGCTAAAATATCTAACTCTTTGAAGTTGGAAATTTCAACTTGTTGATCGAGTTTTCCGTTAGCAATTGCTGCTGAGGCTTGGCTGAGCTTTAAAATCGGGCGCGTAATCCTGCTAGAGGTTAAATATCCGATTAAAGTGGCGATCGCGAGGGCTGCCAAACAAAGCAATATCGTATCGCGGGTGTTGGCATCAATTTCGTCAGTAAATTCCCGTGCTGGAACAGCGACTATTACTAACCAATCTAACCCGTAAGCATCTTTCCAGGGCATGACTTGGACATAGTGCCGTTCTCGCTCAATGTCAAATTGCAGATTGCGAATTTCACCCAGAGTCTGGAAGTTTTTAAACTGTTGCTGAAGTTGTTTGGCTGTACTTTGGATTAAAGGGTCATAACTTTCAATCGCGTTGATGCGTTCGATTTTGTTGTTGCGGATGCGATAGGGTTTCCCTGTCCCGGAGTTGGCAATTAGTGCGCCATTTCGTTCCATGATAAAAATCTGCCCCGTGCGGCTGGGGTTAGTATTGCGTAAAAATTCACTCAATTTCAGCAGGTGAACATCGCTGAACAACGCTGTTATTAGCTTTTTATCTTTGTCGTAGAGGGGATAGCCCGCCGAAGCCGAAATGTACGGAGGAATCGACCCGGTGGGGTCATACCAGGTATAGATGCGCGACCAAATGGGCTTGCCTGCTTTGACAACATTGGTATAGTAGGCTTCATTGAGAGCATCAAAGTCCATGTTGTATAGAAGCTGCTGGCGATTTCCATCGGCATCTGTGGCGTAGGTGTAGGCATTTTTAGGCGGTCGCGACACCATATCATCAATAGTGACAGTTTTGCCGTCGTAGCGAGCCGCACCCGCACCTGTCCCATCAGGAGAGGTGTGACCAATGTAGGTGAGGTCGTACACCTGCATTTGTTTCCAGTAATAGTGTCCTGCTTTTTTGCGATCGCCCAAAGAAAGCAAACCCAACCTTACCGCATCCGCATTAATCCGATTCACCTGATGGGGAATCTTTAGATAGCTATCCAAGTGTTCATCCACAACATCGGTGGTTTTCTCCATCAACTGATTCACCAAATCGTTGACGGTGTTCTGTCCGTTTCTAAAAGACAGGTAACCCACCAATCCCACAGCAGCGAAGATTTGCAGCACAAAGGGAACGATGAGCAGCCACTGGAGGGGTAACGGTTTGGTACGTTTAGCTGTAGGTAGCTTCATGGGGTTCGATAACAATGGCGCTAATACCCAGGTATCCAGAGTTATATTGCCCATATTGTTTCTATCTCGCCCACTTGCTCCCCTGAAGTAGAGAGGGAATGCATCCGCTCTCTACTTGTAATAATTATTACCAATTAACTTGCGATCGCTCTTCCACCACCCGTTTGTAAACCATCTCGGTTTGCGCTGCAATTTTAGGCCAACTAAAGCGCCGTTCTAAATCTTCATAAGCATTGTCAACCAACCACTGACAGTAACCGGGATTTTTCAACACTTCCAGAATACCCCAAGCCAGGGAATCGGGATTGTTGACACGAGTTGTGATACCGTTTTTAGTGTGTTTCACTACTTCTGGTAAACCCCCCGTATCCGATACAACCACGGGTACGCGGGCGGCAAAACTTTCTAGAGCTACAATACCAAACGGTTCGTATAAACTGGGGAACACGGCACAATTAGCAATAGCTTGGAATTTATTTAAATCTTCATCGGACATAAAGCCAGTGAAATAGCAATTATCCCAAATTCCCAAGTCCCAAGCTTGACGCTTTAAGTGGTCGGTATTACCGCCACCGATCAGGACAAATTTAACACTTCCTCCCATTTCCCTTATCACTTTCGGGGCAGCATTTAACAGCACGGAAACGCCTTTTTCATAAGTCATGCGTCCGACGTAATAAACAATTTTTTCCCTATCATTGGCATAGCGGCGGCGGAAGTTCCACGCATCAAAATCGTGCCAGCGGAGTTTCTTTTCCGGACGAATGCCGTTATAGATTGCGTCCATCTTATCCCAAGGCGTATTAAATGCCCGTTGCAATTCGCCCCGCATGTAGTCGGTACAAACAATAATTCGCCAAGCTTCGTAGGAAAGGATGTTTTCTTTACCGTGGACGTATCGCTGCTCGTCTTTATGGATACCGTTGTGCCGTCCGTATTCCGTGGCGTGGATGGTAGCTACAAGGGGGACTTTAAAATTATGCTTGAGCGCGATCGCTGCATCTCCCACTAACCAGTCGTGGGCGTGGATGATATCAAACGGCCCATCCTCTAACATTACTTTACCGCCGTGGCGACCCATACTCTCATTCAAATTCGCCACCCAGTGGAAAAAATCGTGACTCCACCCTACGGGTACCCGATGCACGCGCACGCCTTCCACCACTTCGTACATCGGTGCTTCCCCAAATTCCGCCGTGATCAAGTGGACGTCATGCCCTAATTTGACCAGTTCTGGATATAACTCTGCGACGTGGCGTGCAATTCCCCCAACTAGCCGAGGCGGAAATTCCCAAGTCAATACCAGAATCTTCATCGCTTCCAAGCCCCTCAAGGTTACGGATTTATTAAGATTGACACATTTCCATTGCGCCCATTATGGCAATTTGTTTAAATATTTGTAACTAAAGTTAATGAACTTATTGATTACTTTACATTGTGAGCAAACCTTGACAAGGAATCGGGTATTAGCCCCGAATAGAATTCGGGGGAGTAATTCAAATCTGACTACTGGCTATTGACAATTGACTGCCATGCTGCTAAGGCTTTTGGATTAGAAGCCGCACCCTTTTGCATCAAAAGAACGCCATCTTCACAGCCAATAATGCCGTATTCTCGATCTTTAGTAACCCGTTCGATGGTGCGAAGGCTATCTTGTAAGGTTTGGCGATCGCCTCGAAAAGCGGGTTGATATTGTTGCAACTGCCAGATATCTGCGATCGCATACTCTACCTTTACCACCTCTCGTGCATCGTTGCGGAACACCAACGAGGGAAACCGGATAATTTCGCGACGACCAGAAAGATGTGGCACGATAAACGTTGTCGCCGATACGCTCGCATCTGCTGGAATTTGATTTATTAGCGAACGAATTGCGCCAGCGTGTTCCCACTGACGGGGTAGCGGCACGTAAACCCAAGGTTGGATTGAATCGGGTATTATAAACGATAGCGTGCGATTTGGATTGGAAGTAAAGCTAAAAAACAGCGAAATACAAAGACAAATTGTCCAAAATCGTCGCATCGAGATTTTCAGCCATTTTGGGTGCTGCTCGAACCAAGTTATTACGGAAACGAATATTTTCCCCACACCAGTAAGCGAGGATAGAGAGTAAAAAGGTTTGAGAACAAACTCGCGCAGCGGTGCATCTAAAAGGTTTTCGCGATTTTTCCACCACAGAATAGCACCGTAACACATCCCAGGCACGACGGTCATGGCATAGCGAATGTTAATCGCCAAAACCGATTCGCCCTTACCCAAGAATAGTTTGAGCAGGGGGAAACCTGCGATCGCCCAAGCAGCTGGTGAAGCAGCTGGTACAAACGCAAAAGGTAACCAATGACTAATTAAATACCGAATCGTGCCAAAAAAGGGCGAAAATAGTTCAAAGAGCAAGCGCAAAGGGTTACTAACGATACCCCAAATAATCTCTACGGTGGAAGCTTCTTCTCCATCTGCATACTGACCAAACCGTTCGATCATAAACCGCCGGGAAATATCATCGGAAAACAGCGGCATAATCGCATTAGTCAGCAACAGCATATAACCAAAGCTCAGCGTACAAACCGCTACGCCAAGTTTAGGATAGCGTCGGCTCGCTATCAGGTAAAATCCGACACCAAACAAACTGATGCCGCCATCTTCCCGCACGGCTAAAATCAACGCCGAGAGAATAGCAAACAACCACCACCAGCGTTTTTCCATTGCTAGCAGCAAGCCGAACATAAATAGCGGCAGTTGGCATATATCGTGAAAATTAGCAAGAGTTGGGCCAACAATTGCATTAGCGCCGTAGAAGCTCAAGGCGATTATTGCCGATACCGTTGGTTGTAAGTGTTGCCTTGCTAAAGCATATAAAACCAAACCAGCCGCAGTGACTAAAGTTACTTGCAATACCGTCAAAGTAGCTGGAAACGGAAACAGGGCGTAAATCGGTAACCAAAGTAACAAAGCAGGTGTAAAATGTTGCCCCAAACGATGGTAAAATACGGCAGGAACCTCGCCGTTGTGGACGACATTGGTAGAAAGTTGAGAAGAAAGGGAACTTTGGAAAAATCGCCCGTGAATGCCGTTCCAGAAAACTTGGTTGAAAATACCCTGGTCATAGGAAGAATAAAAACAGAAGTGCCGATGCAGTGTTAAAGTAAGAGCCAAAACGAAGAAAGCGATCGCTCCCACCAGGACAACCCGCACTTGGGGTGATTTCCGCGCCATCAACACCATCACTCGCTCACCAATTTACGATCTCGATCAGAGTCTCATGTTTTCTTGTATCACTCAAGATAGGGGTGGGTTGAAAAAAGAGTAGGGGCGGGTTTAACTTTCATATCTCGTGGTTCCACTTCATTGTTGGTAAAACCCGCCCCTACAAGTGGTGCTGCTGAATAGCCGTGGTGCTAGTGAATGGTTGGTAAAACATGGCTCATACTCCAAGAGCGATCGCCTATACCCTAAGATAGTTGCAACGACTTACTAGAATACTCAGAAAGAGGTAGCTTATAAATAGAAGTCAAACGGGCAAGTACTCTACCCTCACCTGGTTGATTACCGTCACCTGTTGGAATAGCGTCACCTTGGAAATTCCGCCGTGCTGAAAAAAGAATTCATGCCAGCAACTGCTGAAAAGTTAACCCATCCCCAGACGCCTTTACAGCTGTTGTTATTCGTAGACGAACGTCCAAGTTCCACTGAACAACTTCAGCAACTCCGACAATATCTGGAACGCCTCAAGGCCGACTATCCCTTAGAATTTGAGGTCGTCGATGTTGGGGCACAACCGTATCTAGCCGAACATTTTAAACTGGTGGCAACGCCAGCGCTGATTAAAATCAACCCACCGCCGCGACACGTGCTAGCAGGTAGTAACTTAGTGGCGCAATTGCAGGAATGGTGGGCGCGCTGGAAACACGATGCGATTGAACACCTGACATTACCACCTGACGCCAAGGATACGGTCGCGACCCAACCTTTGCTCGCTTCGATGAACAATTTTGCGGAACTGATTCAACTAACCGAAGAAATTTTTCAACTGAAGCAGGAAAACGAAGAACTACAAAGGGTGTTGCAGTTCAAAGACCGGATTATCTCGATGCTGGCGCACGACCTGCG
>DNGJ01000127.1:5990-16814 GCA_003486305.1 Cyanobacteria bacterium UBA11371 | reverse complement strand
ACCCAAAAAAGAAAAACATAGAGTATTTTTCTATGTTTTTTGACACTATGATATTAATTGAGCTTTTGCAATCTTTGAGAGGAGAAACCGCCAATGGCAGGTACTACTGGAGAGCGTCCGTTTTCGGATATTGTTACTAGCATCCGGTATTGGGTGATTCACAGCATCACCATTCCGGCGTTGTTCATCGCAGGCTGGCTGTTTGTTCAGACTGGTTTGGCATATGATGTATTCGGTACTCCTCGGCCCGATCAGTACTATACTCAACAGCGCCAAGAGTTGCCGATCGTGACCAACCGCTACGAAGCCAGTCAACAAGTTAAAGAGTTCAATAGCAAGTAGTTAAAGAGTGGTTTTGAATTATGGATAGCAACAGAATCAATCAGCCGGTTTCTTATCCGATTTTTACGGTCAGGTGGCTTGCAGTTCATACCCTAGCTGTTCCCACCGTGTTTTTCTTAGGCGCGATCGCCGCCATGCAGTTCATTCAACGCTAGGAGTAATCGATGCCAACTCGTACCCCCAATCCTAATAATCAGCCCGTAGAGTTAAACCGGACTTCTCTTTATCTCGGCTTACTGCTGATTTTCGTTCTCGGCGTGCTGTTCTCCAGTTATTTCTTCAACTAACTGGATAAAATTTCACACCGCAATTAATCTGCGTATCACTGCAAGTGTTTTTGTATTGTTTGAGGAGGTAAAAGCTGTGAGTGGAAGCGGAAGAATTCCTTTGTGGATCGTAGCAACTGTTGCTGGAATCGGCGTACTCACCGTTGTAGGAATTTTCTTCTACGGTGCTTATGCTGGTTTAGGCTCTGCTATGTAGATCGGTCAGAAGACTACAACTATAAGAGAAAGACCGCCGATCCTAGATTGAGGAGGCGGTCTTTCTCTTGGTGATTTGAGTAATAGCTAACGGCTAATAGTTAATTGCTCGATTAGTCAATTAGCAGTAGGGGCGAAGCATTCGCGTCTACATATTTGGCATCACCCAAGAAAATAACAGCGCGAATGCTTCGCCCTTACAGGCCATTAGCAAATCGATGTTTTAGATTCCAGAGGGGTCTTCCCGTTCAATGTAAATGAACAAGAAAGCCATTACTACAGCAGGGAAAACCCAGCCGATGATGGGAACCAGGATGGTTGGTAAAAAAGATGCTGAATACATGAGTAAATTTCCTATCTGTATTTAGTGCATGACTTTGAGAAAAACTTTAGCGTGAATTGGTGTCGAGTTGGTGCTTTATAAAGATTTTTAACAAATTGGGTAATTGGTAATTGGTAATTGGTCATGGGTAATCAGGGTTTTACCCGGATCAGAATTGAAATTCATCCTCTAACGCGGGTAGATCGGGTGGAAGGACGATGCGATCGACGTTGACTTTATGGCTTTCCCGTTTAGTTTGGATTTCCTGGGCGATCGCTTCAAACCGAACCTCTAAACAACCAAACGGAACCGTCACCTGGGATATCGCCTCGACTTGTCCCCACCCGTTGGGCGCAAACTCACCGATCAAGCGAGGTTCTTCCAACAGACTCCGCGTCTGGCGGTCAACAATCCACAACTTTACACCCAATCGCGGCAACCCATAAGGCAGCGTCACCCGGACGCGCACTTTTTGTCCAGAAGTCAGTTCGCCGCTGGGAAATACCTCCAGCTTAGGCGTCGGAATTGGTTCATCTTCTGGGACGGGGTCGAAATCCGGTTTTGCTTTTTGTTCCCCTTTCCTGCGTCTGGGTTTAATCGGTTCATCGTCTACAACGAATTCCCCCGCCGTCAGATGAGCATCTGGTTCGGCGTGAATGTCGAAAAGCGTATCTAAGTCAATTGTCAAGGGGTCTAAACTGGGAGCCGCCTTTAACCAGTCAGATAACTCGTCATCGGTCGCCAACGCCTCCAGCCGCGAGAATAAACGCTCCTGGGTTTTAACGTGTACGATGCTGCTTGTTTCCGGTATAGACGGGTGTTCGTCGCTTTCTGCTGGCGTTGTCCCGTTGTTGCTCTCTTCACCGAGATCGACTGCTAATTCTGATTCGCCAAAAGCATCTAAACTAATATCTGCTTCAGTCGTATCCTCAGCTAGATCTTGCTCCTCTTCCGTACTGACTGGCTCAGGTTTGGGTTTGGGTTTAGGGGGATAGCGACTGGGAAATGTAGGAAGTTCGAGCGGTTGGCGCGGTCTTTGTTTGAGCGTAGATTTATTCAGTAGGGGCGGTATGGGTACGCCCTCTGATGGTTCAAACTGAATCGCGGGAACTTGTTTCGGAGTATCTAGCGGATCGATCGGCGCGGCGGGCGAGTCGGGAGCGATGTCGAATAGATTTGTCGCGCTGGTGCTAGCGATCGCATTCAGCAATGCATTCACATCCGCCGTCACCGTGAAAGATGCCGTTGTTAAAACTTGTGCTACAGGCGTCTCGCCTGGAACTCTGAGCGCAATTTCGCCCAAAATCAAACGAGTATTAACTTGAGGCGGAATATTAACCTTGCAGCTAAAGCGAACCGGCAGATTTCCTGCGGGTAACATTTGCTCCACTTCTGCCACAACTTGGGAATTTTGCGGATCGCGCAGGTAAATTTTTATCTCAGTACCTGGCAGATATTGACCAACTGCATCGGCACTCTCGACTTGTCCTGAAACTGTTAAAACCCCGTCTGGGCGTGCTACATAGGTTTCGTTGTCTAGAGCGATCGCCACCGATGGAAAAGTAACAGTAGTTGTATCAGATATTACGACTTCTTGTGCATTAACGGCAGTATCTGGGGTAGCAGGTATCGCATCTGAAAGCTTGAATCTATTCTCCCCATCCAAGATTCTTTCGTTGTTCCCCTGCTCGCCTGCACCTCCGTTCAGCTGCTGGGTTTGAGGCGCAGATTCCGGCAATACTTGGATTTGAAGCGTATGCTGCCAGGTATCGCCCATTAAATCGGTGATTAAGTCTGGACGACAGCGAAATTCCCAGATACCGGGTTTGAGATAGTTAAAGGGTATCACTACCATCAACCCATCAGCGTTGGTAGAGCGGGCGTGTTTCTGCATCCGTCGCTTAGGCGGATCTTCGTAGGTGGACTCGTGGGTGATGCGAACATCCACCTCAGTGTCAGTGTAGCTGGAGCGGACGGCGAGGCGATATCGGCCTGCCTGAATTTCCACCTGAGCTTGTGGTGCTAGGGTATGCCAGGTGGCTTCGCCTTGGCGCTGGAGCAGAAATTCCCAGGTTTCCATTGGTGGGTGTAAAGATAGCAGCGATCGCACTTAATTCTAGACCAGGGACGGGGACAGAGCAATTGGGTGGGGATGCGATCGTTTTCTAATTCATTAGGAATTTAAGCAGATCGATATGCCCAATCAAGATCGGGTAATTGATTGCAGAGGTGTTCGAGACAATAATCATTCCGTGGCTAGCAGCTTGTGAATCGCTTGGACATCTTGTTGTAGATCGTCTTCAGAGTAGGGTAAGTAGGCTTTTTCGCGCTTGAGGAATTCGTAGGTTTCCCAACGAGAGGAAAAATTAAGCATTCGGCGGACTTCGGCGGCTCCAATACGACCTTGACGATAGTTGTCAGCCGCGATCAGTTCCAATATTCTGCGGGAAAAGTTGGCTGGCTGTAGTTCCAGTTGATTAGCAATATCATCGGGAAGTTCGATCGTAATTTGCATATATTTATGCTCGCTGAAACGAGTTTATGAATGGCTAGCATTTTGTTCAGTGAATCCCATAATCGCAAATCTTTTCTTCATTTCTTTTTCATACCCTGGATTATTTTTGGGCCATTCAAAGTCCACATTACACCAGAAGAGAATGCCTTGATTGAAATCAAGTTAGCACTCAGTCGGAGCCTGAAGCAACGAGGACAACAAGTGATGACACAAGCTGAATTAGCAGGAAAAATTCAATCAAGCCAACCCCGCATCGCTAAGGCAGAAAATGGTGATGCTTCAGTTTCGATTGAACTGCTAATACGTGCAATTCTAGCAACAGGTGCAACCCCTAAAGAAATTGGACAAGTCATTGCCGAAGTTGGATGATGTTGCCGCACAAGAGCTTACAGATAAGGCTTGCCCAACGCTTAATGTCTCAGAAATAACTTTGCTGCACCGCCCCCACTGATATCGTGTCCGTTCGCGTGCTGCACGTGCGGGGCGGGTTTACTGATTCAGAGCGCTGCTGGCAACGATTTCTCGTAAAACCCGCCCCTACAACCTCAAAAAATATACACTACGATTGCTACCGCACATGATATGAGAGATGAGGCAGCTCAACGGCAAAGGTCAGCGGCGGCAAACAACACCTAAACGAAGCGCACCATCTCTCGTCTGCTCCACTGCGTTGTTATGCCGCCGCAATCGCCTTGACTAATTTGCACTAACTTGATTCTTCGCTTTGATCGGTCGTCTCCCCCAAGGCTTGATAACCGAAATCCCAATAATGACAAAGAGAAAGAGAACCTGAATTACAGTTCCAAGCAACACACCTTTAGCATCAAATCCATAGATTGGATTGTCTAGAGCTTGTAATCCCTCTTGCCCTGAAAGTTCAGCAGCAACGTTGCCCCACGGAAATAGCCAGAAGGTTCCAAAAATGACTAACCCAGTCGTCAATACCCACTTTGTAATCACCCAGTAGAACTTGGTGAATCCATAGTTCGTCACCCAGCAAAGGAATGTTGCTGTAACAACTGAGCCAATGGCTGAGGGAATCACAATCCAGTCATCCAACAGAGTAATTGCTGCATCGAGAGTGTGTAGTACATCTGAATTGGTTGAGTGAGTGTTTCTCAGGGACAAAAGAAACATACTCAATACGGCTCCTGTCCAGAGCGCAGCAAACCCAACGTGTGCGGACAGCAACCAGTTTTTTTGATTGATACTCAGCTTTGGCATTTTTCCTCCTAAATCGTTGTAATCGACCCCAAAGCGCAAAAACCAAGCCTGCACTCGTTTGAGTTGCGCGGCGCATAAATTCAATATATTGATAGTTAATATATTAACTAATTTCTAAAAGGTCAACATCACAGGACTCAGACGCTAGAGAAAATTCTGAACAATTCGATCGAGCAGCTTCAAAACCGCTTCCTGCTCGGCTTCTGGAACGTTATCAGTTGCCTTGTTAATCGTCTGTGCCCCAATTGCCGGTAGAACGTGCATTAGCCGTTTTCCTTCCTCGGTCAACCAAATGCGGACGATGCGGCGATCGTCGCGATCGCGCTCTCGATAAACAAGGTTACGATCTTCCATCCGATCGACTACCCCAGTTAGCGTTGCGCCCAATTGCTTGAGCTTGTCAGCGATTCCAGACGTTGAAAGACCATCTTCTTCCCACAGACAACACAGGACAAGGTAGTGAAAGGGTGTCAATCCGTAGGGTTCTAACCGTTCGAGAAAATCTCGATACATCAGTTGGGATGCCAGTTTGAGTTTGTAGCCTAAGTTGTAAGGGGCTAGAGCGTATCGCCATTGTTGAAGAAAATCAGCATTTGAGGATGAACTGGGCATTTCGGGACAAGGTTGATTGCTAAGTCAAATAGTTAATGCATTAACTAGCGCTACTGTTGTGTTTTCAAGCTATCAATCTCGCGTCGCAGTTCGTCTGTTTTAGCAAGTAGATCGATTTGAGCGATCGCGTCTTGCTCTTTAGTCGCCATCCACTTCAGTTTGACTGTCTTGTTTGCTGCTTCTTCATCCCCCAAAATCAAACAAGCAACAGCGCCACTCTTATCAGCGCGTGCGAATTGCTTTTTAAACGCACTCCCACTCAAATCTAATTCCACGCTAAACCCAGATTGGCGCAATTTTTGAGCCAATATCAATGCTTGCGCTTCCGCCGCATCTCCCCTAGAAACTACGTAAAAATCCAGACTCGGCTGAGGCTTTTCCTGTATCTGTTGCAACAGGATAATTAACCGTTCTAACCCAATTGCCCAACCTACTGCGGGAGTTTCTGGCCCTCCTAATTGGGCTACCAATCCATCGTACCGCCCGCCACCGCAGACGGTTGCTTGCGCTCCCAGGTCATCGGAGATGATCTCAAAAGCGGTGTGTGTATAGTAATCCAAGCCGCGCACCAAGCGGGGATTGAGTTGATAAGCAATCCCCAAATCTGACAATAACTGCTGCACTCGCTCGAAATGCCGCTGCGATCCAACACCGAGGTAATCTAATATACTCGGAGCATCTTTAGCTATTTCTTGAGTGCGTACAACTTTACTATCCAAAATTCTCAGCGGATTGCGGGTCAAGCGGTCTTGTGAATCCGGATCTAACTCTTCTTTGTACGGAGTTAGATAATCTACCAGTGCTTGTCTATACTGCTGCCTATCTTCTTGATTGCCCACGGAATTGAGGTCGAGGCGCAGATTTTTCAGTCCGAGGGATTGGAGAATATTGGATGCGATCGCAATAACTTCCGCATCCGCCCGCGCATCCGCACTCCCCAACACCTCCACCCCAATCTGATGAAACTGTCGCTGTCTTCCAGCTTGCGGACGTTCGTAGCGAAACATCGGCCCAGTATACCAAAGCCGCTGCACGCCACCTTGGGCAAATAAACCATGTTCGATAAAAGCCCGCACCACCCCGGCTGTCCCTTCCGGGCGCAAGGTAATAGAACGCTCCCCTTTATCCTGGAACGTGTACATTTCTTTACCCACGACATCAGTAGCTTCACCGATGCCGCGTTCAAATAAAGCTGTCTCCTCAAACGTCGGCGTGCGAATTTCGGTATAAGTTGCTCTGCCTAAAATCTCCCGCGCCGTTGCTTCTACCCGCTGCCAATAAACGATTTCTTCAGGTAGGATGTCCCGCGTTCCCCGTAAAGCTTGGATGGTTCCCATTAATACGTTAATTTCTAGTTAAAATTGTTACTTCGCCCAGCTAGAACGATGCTTAAAAATCGTTTATCTATCCAGAGCAATAGCGATTTCTATAGTATGCCAATATTTGATCGACTCGTTGACGACAAGTGGAATCGGCATTTTCTCCAAACTGAATCCACAAGCCTTCTATTTGGCTTTGATTGTAATCAAACTCCCGGCTTTGCTGGGGTATCAAATAGGGTTCCACCCCTTCGACTTGACGTAGATGGGCGGCTAGTTCTCGATAAACTGCTAAAGGCAATCCAGGAAAGCTAATTTGATAGGGGAGTATTTCTGATTGAGGCGTCTGCATTTTTATTGAGTCATAGGTAATTGGTAATAGGTAATAGCTAATCGCTAATAGCTAATCGCTAATGGGAATGAACAATTAGCAATTAGCCATTAGCAATTAGCAACTAGCCCAATTTTTAGCCAGCGTTGCGGGTATTATTAGACACCTTGTTGCCCTGAAAGGCGCTTTGCGATCGCCATAGCGCCACCTGCCAGGAGAACGGTAACAGCAGCCGCAGGAGTACCCGGTTGGTTTCCTGGTTGGGCGGGTGCGACGGGTCTGTCTCCGACCATTTTGGCTACTTCAATGCCGTTTTCTTCCAAAATTACCACGGGTTCGGAGCCTTCATTCATTTCTATCCGTTTTACCAGCACCTGTCCTTGAGACAACCGCTGTCCAACTTTGACGTAGCGGCTGGTGGCTTCGTTGGGTGCTTTTACAATAGCTTGAGGCTCGTTACCAATTTGAATCACCCCAGAAACTTCAACTGCCCTAGCCAGAGTAGGTTCTGGAGGCGGGGGCAATGCCGGAATTTGCGGTTCTGGCGGTGTTAGTGGGGTAGGACTAGCCGCTGGGGTGGGGCTAGGCAGCGTTGTTGCAGCCGGAGTGGGAGTAACGTTAGCAGCAGTTGTTGGAGTCGGCTGACTCGCCGCTGGACTAGGTGCGGGTGAGGGTCGTACAGCCACTGTAGAAGTGGGGGACCCGGTGCGTTGTGGTGCGCGGGCGACTGCCGTAGTGCGATTTGCTGGATGTCGTTGGGGCGTCCGTGCCACTACATTACCCGTTGCTGGACGACCTTGAGTAGCTCTTGCGACTACCGTAGTGCGAGGCGTTACCCGACGTTGCGGCGCCCTTGCCACTACCGTGGGACGAGGCGTTACTCGGCGTGGCGTCGTTGCCACTGCTGTGGGGCGAGGCGTTACCCGGCGTTGGGGCGCGCGTGCCACTACTGTGGGGCGAGGCGTTACTCGCCGTGGCGTCGTTGCCACTACTGTGGGGCGAGGCGTTACCCGGCGTTGCGGCGCCCTTGCCACTACTGTGGGGCGAGGCGTTACTCGGCGTTGGGGCGCGCGTGCCACTACTGTGGTGCGGCGAGTGACTGGGGATTGCTGGGTTGTCCTTGCGATCGCGCGGGCGCGAGTAATAGGATTGCGTGAAGGCGTTCTAGCCGCTATCGGAGAGCTTGTAGTGCGTCTGGGGGCTTGCACCGCCACCGTTGTTCTGGGTACCGCGAACCGGCTAGGCGTGCTGGGGCGGCTGCGTGCCACCGGAATATTGGTGCGTCGTGCGACCAAGCGTCTTTGCGGTTGCAGCGTGACGGTTTCGCCAGCTTTAGGAGCGGTGGGTGCTGGCACTGGGATATTGAGACGGCGTACTACAGGCCGTCTGGGCGGTTGCAGCGCGAACGGTTCGGGAGCTTTAGGACGGTTAGGCGTTTCCACCCCAACCGCAGCGGGAATCCTGGGTCTAGGCGGTGACGCCACAGGACGGGGAATTGTTCGTCTGGGACGAGCCACTGGCGTTGGGGGTGGTGGCGTAGAGGTTCGCCTTTGCGGCAAGCTAGTCGGTACTTTTACCCCCGGTGTTGACTCGGTTCCTGGAATGCGCCTTACTTGAGGAACGGGTTGCCCAGTCGCGGTGGGAGTCGGTGTCTGAGGTCTATTTTCTTCAAGTTGAATCGGAGCCTGGGCGAATGGGTCTGTGACTCCTTTTTGTACGCCGCCCAAGCGCGCCTTGGGATCGGTCGAGGGAATCAAATCTGAAGGAGGAGCTGGTACCGCAGCCGTCGTTGATGGTTTTTTGGTAGCATCAGCCGTGGTTTGATCGGGCTTTCCAGGAACCACCGCCCCTGGAAAATCCTGTTTAGCTGGTGTTTGAGCAGCTGGCGAGTTATTAGGGCTGGGAGAACTTGTTGTTTCCTCTGAGCCACCCCCGATATTACAGCCACCCGTAAATAAAGCCAGCGTTCCAACAAAGGCTAGGAATGAAAGTTTACGCATTGCCAATTTCCCAAAAGCTGTCTTCAGCGTCCGCAAAAGATTTTTTGTCTCTCGACAATATCCCAGGCGGGTTTCTGGTATTTTATATGTTACTTTGAATTATTGACTTTATTAGTCGCACTAAGAATTCTAGCCTTTGGAGGAGGACAGCGGCTTGCTCGATGCGGCGTCAGTCTGGGAAACAGAAGTTAATCGGCTCCTCCCATTAACTGTTTGAGCGATTCCAGACCTTTTTTAACGCGGCGAGATACCGTCACAACGCTGATATCTAGGCGCTCTGCCACTTCTCTTTGCGTAAGGTCGTGTAAAAAAACAAACTCTAAAATTTCTCTAGTGCGTTTTTCTAATTGAACGAGTGCTTGTTGCAGGCGAATTTGGTCTTCTTGGGCTAGCTGAAAACTGCGATATTTGGGGTCGGGTACGATTTCGCCCAGCGAGGTAGAACCTTCGTCTTCATCTCCTACGGGGGTATCCAGACTCAGGGGTGTTTTATTTTGACAAGCTAGCTTAATTTCCTGCCATTCTTCTGTAGAGATATTGAGGGCTGTGGCTACTTCTGCATCTGTTGGTTGTCGATTATACTCAGCTTGCAGCTGGCGCGCGATCGCAATAGCCTGCCGTTGCAGTGTCAGCCAGCGGCGCGGAATCCGCACCGAGCCGCCTTTATCTCTTAAATAGTGTTGAATTTCACCCCTAATATAGGGAAGGGCAAACGAACTAAACGCATGACCCTTGGACAATTCAAACCGCTCTATGGCGCGAATCAACCCCAAGCAGCCTACTTGCAGCAAATCCTCATAGTTTTCCGTACATTGATTGCAAAAGTAATGCGCCTCTTTTCTCACCAATCCGAAATTGAGTTTGACTAACTGATTGCGGACTACAGCCGAGCCGGTGAGCTGGTATTCTCGCAACAATTGCAAGCTATCGTTTTTTAACGCTTGGGTGGGAGTGGTAGACATGGCTGAGTTGATGGGGTAGATACGGTAAAGCAGGATTCGCCTGACTCAATTTATTATCGACGCTGCGCGGCTAAGAGCGCTGCGATCTTGAACCGGAAAAGCCAGCGATCTGCTTCCCCATTGTCACAGTCAAGCTACACCTGCATCATTTTACGCTTTCTGGTGAATCGATCGAGCTTTTTTGCCGTTGATTGCCAACAATAATAGCTGGAAACTGCTCAAGGGACACTTTCACCTTAATTACCCACCGCTGTAGCCACAACCATGTTTTCACTGAAGTTTGGTTTTCTGTATTCTCAATGAAAACATCTGTTGTATCAGCAGGTTCGGATGCGTCCTTCTTCGATCTTAGCTAATGGATTCTATGTCTGATTCTAGGTAACTTATGCAGTCCAACGTTGAAATCGCCGATTAAACTTGGGATCGAAAAAAGGGGCTTATGCCCCTTTTTTTGGCAATTTTTCCCGTAGGTTTTGTTAAATCTACGGGGGCTTGGAGATATATTTTATACCTTTGCCGATTCAAGGCGAGCGTAGAACACACCACGAATCTTGACTTCTTTAGGTTCAGCGGCTCCCAGATCGGTATCGGAAGGCTGTTCGCTTTCAAACGTACCGGCAATTTCACCAGTGCTGCTATCTACCTTGGCAATTTGGAGAGAAATCTTGCCCTTGCCAATTTCAGTGCGCTTAACGTTAGCACGAGTTAGATCTTC
>DNGJ01000127.1:4851-5797 GCA_003486305.1 Cyanobacteria bacterium UBA11371 | reverse complement strand
ACGTTAGCACGAGTTAGATCTTCGCTATCAGCTTGCGCTGGAAGAGCGACGGCGTTGTCATAACCCGTTGCCGTGCCGCGACCTTTGGGATCGAGGAACGTAGCACCCCGGTAGGAGGGAACTTTAAATTCTCCTTCAAAATCCGTGGATGTATTAAGACTTTCTACACCAGGCCCTGTAGTAGCTACTAAGTTTTTGATGGTAAATAAGAAAGGAACTCGTTCGCCACCAGGCATTTGCACGGTGATGGCTTGGAAGTCAATCCCATCTTTTTCAACAAAAGTCAGACTTCCATCTTCATTGACTTTTAGCGTACCCTCTACTTGGTCGATGCTGGAGGTGTAACGGGTCAACAATTTGCCTGGAACAAATTCTGCTTCTTGCCGTTTGTTGAGCGGTTCTTCTTTGACGAAGAAAGTAGTTGGTTGCAAGCACAGACCCCTTAGAGTATATGACTGGTTAGGGTCGAGGGGAATGCTGCCGCGAGTTGTTTCGGCTAGCTGGGGACAGTTGTTAGCTAGCCCGGTTCCCTTAATATCGTCGTAGGTCAGTTGAGCAGTCGTGTTGCTTGGAGCTTCACTACAAGCAGTTAGCACGCTTAAGCATAAGGCTAAGAGTGCTGCAATAAAAGAGCGATACCACATGGTCAACCTCAATAATTAACCTCAATCTGCGATGCAAAACCCAGATCTTGTAGAACAAGCCAGATTTTGAGTGACACTTCCTTAGGCGCATGGGAGCAGTTATGCAAGACAAAACTTACTCAGATCAAGCATTTCGCTTAAATTGACGTTTGCTTCCTGCTTCTGCGGTGGGGAGTAGGGGCGGTTTTAACGAGAAATTTCGTGGTTCCACGAATTGGGCAGGTATTACCCGCTCCGGGGCGGGTTTAACGAGAGATTTCGTGGTTCCACCAATTGGGCAGGTATTACCCGCTCCGGGGCGG
>DNGJ01000127.1:0-4649 GCA_003486305.1 Cyanobacteria bacterium UBA11371 | reverse complement strand
CCCGCTCCGGGGCGGGTTTAACGAGAGATTTCGTGGTTCCACGAATTGGTTGGTTAAACCCGCCCCTACTCCTAACCTGTCCACAGGCGTAAATTCCGCGCTTCTTGCCGCACGTACTAGATTTTCCTGGGTATTCTCCAGTCCCGGCATAGCCGTCCGGGCATAGTTTTCGGGCATGGCAATGCCCAAGTTAAAATCTCTGTCAGAGACTTTGTATTGGTAAAGGCTAAATACCATACAGATTTTACAGAAAAACCGCGCAAAAGCTAAATGGCTTTTTGCTGGGATTGGGGTCGGTGATAGTCGGATGGGGGCGATCGCAATAAGTGCTGAGGCAATTCCCCGAGTGCAGGGTCAGGAAAATCGGGCTAAAAGGCGGTTTGTTTGCTATAAATAGGCCATATTGACTGCCCTGCTTCAAGTAAGGATCTGCCGATGGGTCGCTCGCTCGATCAAACCTCGATCAGAATATTGGTTGCAGCTTGCCTGTATATAGTTAGTTCTATGGGTGAGGCGCTGCCTTCATTTGGGCAAAGCGCCCCAGGAGAAAATCAGGCGATCTGCCGAGGTTCGGTTATCAATGGTAGAGGCACCTGTATCTACCCGGATGGCGATGCTTATCGGGGACAGTTCCGCAATGGGTTACCCAACGGCATCGGGGTATTTATTTACAAAAATGGCGATCGCTTCCAGGGGCAGTTCCGCAATGGCTTGCCCAACGGCAGGGGCGAATATATCTTTAAAAACGATGACCGCTATCAGGGGCGCGTCAGCAACGGGCAATTCAACGGCACGGGGTTGTTTATCTTTGCCGAAGGCGGGCGCTACTTTGGACAGTTCCGTAACGGTCAGTTCAACGGCAGAGGCGCGTTTAGATTTGCCGATGGTAGCCTTTACGAGGGTCAGTTCGTTTTGGGCAATATTTTGGGCGGCGGCGTCTATACCCGACCAAACGGTCTGATCTGTCGAGGCGAGTTCTTCAATAACGACCTTGACGGCAGGGGCAGATGCACCGATCGTCAGGGAAATCGCTACCAGGGAGAACTACGCGGCGGCAGACCCCACGGCAGAGGCACTATTGTTTATGCTGATGGCAGGCGCTATGTCGGATTGTTCCGCGATGGCAAACCTTTGCTACCTGGTCAATCCCAGGATTAAGGCAGTTGAACTGATACCCCTCCTTCCGGCGAGATCGTTACCTTTCCACCCCGCGCCTCAATTTGACGGATTACTTGGTCGCGGGTACGGCGATCGTTTGTATTTAATGAGTTTACCAATACCGAAGCCCAAGCACTCGCTTGGGTAGCTCTAATTCGTTCTCGATTGGGATTCCCCGCTAAAAACTCTGCTGTGGCGCGCGACAGTGCTGCTACTTGTTGGCTCTCTGGATCTGAGTAAGTACCAGCCCACTGCGCTGCTCTAGCAAACGATTCCTGAGCCGTCTTTATATTCTCCAAAAACAGTAATTCATCAATGGCTTTATATCGCCAAATATAATAAGCTCTTCGGGGTATTTTTGGGGTAGGGAATTCGCATTCTTCCAAAGTTAGCCCTGAATCCATACACATTAAACTCAATCCTTTTTCCATCAGAGCTACAGATTCTTTAGGCTTTCCGGCAAAGAGAGAAATACTCGTGGATAGACCAACATAGGACTCTAAAAAACGCGGGTCGCGTTCGACGATGATTTTGAAGTATTCTGGACTCAGGCTATAGCCGGTTTGCTGGCGGGCTAAATCATCGCCAAAGTATTGATTAAAGTTTAGCCAAGTCCAAACAGCGATTATGTTATCAAACCCAAAAGAAGGCGTTGTTTGAAGCAATTTTAGTCTCAATTTTTCTGCTTCTACCTCTTGGTTGATTTCTGCTGGTGAAACTATGTTTGCCCTGTCTATAAGTTTGTTTAACCGCAGGCTTTGAAGCCGTCCGACTGCTACTAAACATAACAAGGCTACTACAGGGACAAAGAGCTTTCGCTTTAACTTTGGCAAAAACGGCATCTTTTTAGAAAGGTCAACGCTCTCCATGCTACTATCCGCAAAAGCTCTTGGTTCTAATCTACTTCACTCATGGCTTGCTTGGATGCGATCGCTATCCCCTCCCAACACGAGCTATATAATGCATAACTTATCTTTTTTGTCAATCCCCATGAGGATGAAGTTTCAGGGGCTGGGAAGTTCGATACCCTGTAAAATTGGGTATCTTGTAAATTGAATCCTTTCTGATGCCCAAACAGTCACGACAACAAGAGCAACTTTGTAGCGTAAAAAGTTATCTTAATCAGTTATGAAATGCAAAATTTGCGAATCAGAATCAATCAACTTTGCCAACGCTACAGTTTTAAATAAACATGCTGTAGATTACTTTCAATGTCAAAACTGCGGTTTTGTTCAAACTGAAGAACCATACTGGCTCCAAGAAGCTTACTCTAATGCCATAGCGAGCAGCGATGTAGGCTTAGTATTCAGAAATACAATGTTTTCTAAAATATCCAGCAATATAATTTTTACACTGTTTGATAGCGCTGGTAAATTTTTAGATTACGGAGGTGGATATGGTTTATTTGTCAGGCAGATGCGAGACTTAGGTTTTGATTTTTATTGGCTTGATAAATTTTGCGAAAATATTTTTGCTAAAGGGTTTGAGGCTGGAGAAGACGGCGAATACGAATTAGTAACTGCATTTGAATTGTTTGAGCATTTCGTTAACCCTATTGAGGAGATCGAGAAGGTATTAAAATTTTCAAACAGTATTTTATTCAGCACAGATTTGCTGCCAGAAAGTAATCCAAAACCTGATGAGTGGTGGTACTATTCGCTGCAAGAAGGTCAACATGTTTCGCTTTACACAAGTAAGGCTATATCTATCGTTGCCGAGCGGTTTGGTTTGAACTTCTATTCTAATGGGTCAAACTTGCACTTGCTAACTGCCAAAAATATCTCACCCATCTTGTTTGAAAGCTTGACCTATTGCGAACCACCAGAACTGAAAAAGCCATCGCTACTTGAAAGAGATTACTTGCAAGCAACTGGAAAGATTAACGAGTTAAATAAAGACGAAGTTTCAGTTGTAACTGAAGCTAAAAACAAAATATTAAAAATTGCCATCGATGGAGTATTTTTTCAGTTATACAGAACAGGTATTGCTCGGGTTTGGAAGTCGTTGCTTGAAGCGTGGGCGAATGAGGAATTCGCAGAACATATTATTGTACTCGATCGGGCTGGTACTGCACCAAAAATTCCGGGAATAAAGTATCGAGAAATCCCACCTTACAATTACAATAGAACATCGATTGACCGCGAATTGTTGCAGCAAATATGCGATGAAGAGCAGGCTGAACTATTTATATCAACCTACTATACAACAACCGTATCAACCCCATCTGTATTCATGGCATATGACATGATACCGGAAGCTTTACAAGGAGATTTGAACGAACCGATGTGGCGAGAAAAGCATTTTGCGATTCGACATGCATCTGCCTATATCGCGATTTCAGAAAATACAGCCAGGGATTTGGTTAAGTTTTTCCCGGATATTTCTCCGGAATCTGTAACTGTAGCTCATTGCGGTATAGATAGTATTTTATCACCAGCGAACTTGTCAGAGATTGATAGTTTTAGAACCAAGTATGGGATTTCAAAGCCGTACTTTATTCTAGTGGGTTCTAGAAGTGGCTATAAAAATGGGATATTGTTTTTTGAAGGTTTTTCTAAACTCTACAGCAAAAATGGCTTTGATATTGTTTGTACGGGGTTTGACCTGAAATTTGAAGACGAGTTTAGAGCTTATACTTCAGGTAGTACGGTTCATATGCTGACACTGGATGATGCAGAATTGAGAGTAGCATATTCAGGTGCTGTGGCGTTGGTTTTTCCGTCTTTATACGAAGGATTTGGTTTACCCGTGCTGGAAGCGATCGCTTGCAATTGTCCAGTCATTACTACCCCTAACGCCTCTATTCCCGAAGTCGCAGGAGAAGCAGCATTATATGTAGACTGTCAGGATGTTGATGGGATGACAAATGCCCTTTGCGAAGTCCAAAAACCTGCGGTTCGTAACTTTTTGATTGCCTCTGGTTTGTCACAAGCGAAAAAGTTTTCTTGGTCAAAAATGGCTAGTCAGGTGAGTTATGCTTTGATTCAAGCTAGTCTACTGCCTTTAAATTTAAGCGCTGTTAATGTTATTATTTTTCCTGATTGGAAACAACCAGAATCATCTTTATATCCCCAATTGTCAGCAGTTATTAGGGCAGTTGGAACTCATGTCGATCGCAGCCAAATGACGCTTTTAATTGACACTAGCAGTATTTCTGAAGAATTAGAATTAGAAGCAGACGCGAACTTGATTTTATCAAGCATAGCGATGAATCTTTTAATGGAAGAAGATATTGATCTGACTGATGAGCTAAAAATTTCTCTTGTTGGGAAGTTAGATCCAATCCAGTGGGAAGCTTTGTTACCTCGGCTGCACTGTAGAATTATTTTGGAGAAGGAAAATGAACCAGCCAATAAAGAAAATATTCCAGCTTGTGGATTAGAAAGCTTTAATAATAAGCGAGTCATTCAGTTAGAAACGGGGGGTTGGGTTTTCCGGTAAAAATGCGCCGCTACAAATATAGGGCTGACGCACCATCAATATATGTAGGG
>DNGJ01000117.1:18250-28576 GCA_003486305.1 Cyanobacteria bacterium UBA11371 | reverse complement strand
GTAGCGCGGGTGCTTTCCCGACTTTCGGTGATGGAAAATATGCTATTAGCCGCCCAAAAACAAACGGGTGAAAATTTCTGGAATGTCTGGTTTAAAACACCGCAAATCAAAACAGAAGAAAGACAATTGCGGGAAGAAGCAATGGCGATTCTAGAATCGGTTGGATTGGCGCAAAAGGCGAATGATTATGCCGGTTCTTTGTCAGGAGGACAGCGGAAGTTATTAGAAATGGGACGGGCTTTAATGACTCATCCCCAGTTAATATTGTTGGATGAACCGGCGGCGGGGGTGAATCCGACGCTGATTAAACAAATATGCGATCGCATCGTAACTTGGAATCGCGAAGGCATGACATTTCTGATTATCGAACATAACATGGACGTGATTATGTCGTTATGCGATCGCGTTTGGGTTCTCGCCGAAGGAAAAAATCTCGCCTCCGGAACTCCCGCCGAAATTCAAACTAACCCGAAAGTTCTGGAAGCTTATCTGGGGCAGTAAAATAAATTTGAAATTTATTTTTTTGACTTGTAAATCTGACATCTGAAATTTGCCACCATAGCGTTTTTTATGGTTCCTCTTGGCTGTTCGATCCAAGATCGTTGATAATTTTAGCAGGAATTCCAACGGCTGTTGCTCCAGCAAGTACGTCACAAAGAACAACGGCATTTGCACCAATTTTTGCATGGTCGCCGATGCTTACTGGGCGAATAATTTTAGCGCCAGCACCTATATCAACGTGTCCGCCAATTTTGACACCCCCCACAATTGTGACCTGTTGAAAAACTAGACAATTAGGGCCGAGCGACGCCTGTGGATGAATTACAATTCCATTAGGATGGGGTAGGAGTAATCCTCCTTGAATATTGCAGTTGAGTGGAATTTCAGCACCCGTAACAATACTCCAAAACCGATACTGAAGCACGTTCCAAATTTGAAAAAAGCGTCCTATCGTACCTCCATAAACTTGCCACTTTTGATATTCGCGAATCGATTTAAGTAGTTGACCGCTGGGGTGCCACCATCGGTTACATTTTTCCCGACTCCAATCGGGATCTTGGGCAGAAATAGGTGAGGGATTGGTTAATTTAGAGATTTCTGTCATTAGTTTACTAGCCAAGTACAACTAGCTTACAAGGAAACCAGCAGGATCAACTCCGATCTAGCCAAAATTTTAGGAAAAGCCTTTAGATCGCTGATATTACTTATGCTTCAGGTAAACAACCGTGCAATTACCGATGTTATCAGGTATATATAAACACAAAATTAAGCAGGATCAACCGCTTGTGGGGTAAGGGATTGAATAGTCGCCCCTCGGAGCGCTCGGTATTAAATTGCCTGGGGTCGGTTATTTAGTTCGCAGTATACAGTGGGTAAGGGGGCGCATCCGAGGCGCATCGGCGATCGCATCCTCATTTTATTATGTGGGTAAATAATAGTTGGATTATAGCGATCGCTCTCAACCAAATACAAATACAGGACTGATGAATACTCAATTTGCCGAACTGATTGTCACTTGTTGTAAACTGAGCGAATTAGAACTTCGTTCTTATATAAAAGAAGTTCTTGCGTCGCGCAATTTCTCCATCCAAGAAGATCGATATCTGTCCCAAAGATCTGGAGAATTTTCCAGTATCCATAATCTTTTAGCCCTTCGAGGAAATCCAAAGGTATGTTTGGTTAGTCATACCGATGTCTGTCGAGATCATGATAAATTGCAGGGAATACCTCCCAAGCGAACAGCACCGGATTATATAGTAAATCCCGCGATTAAAAATCTGATGCATTTCGACAATTGGGGTGCTGCAATTCAGGATGAAAATTGTTTAGCGCAAGTCGGCGGAGATGATAGAGTAGGGGTAGCGATCGCATTATGGTTAGCCGTAACAACTGACTCGCCATTGGGTATTCTTTTGACCACAGATGAAGAAATTGGATTAATTTCAGCTAAGCAAGTAGATTTCCCAGAATTAATGGATTTTGAATTACTCGTTCAAATCGATCGAGGAAATCAGCCGCATCAAGAAATTGTTACCGAAATTTTTGAAACCAAAATTTGTGAGGAATCTTTGGCTAAATCTCTCGTCGATTTATCGATTAAAAAGGGTAAGCCAAGACAAGAAGTCGTTGGACGCGGAACAGATGTATTTGCTATAAAATCTAATGGAAGATGTAAAAATGCCATCAATCTAACTTGTGGATATCACAACAGCTACGGCTCCAGTCCTTCGGAATATATTGTAATTCATGAGGCAGAAGAAACAATGGAGTATGTAAAGGATATTATTGAATTTATGCAGAACGAATACGAAAAATAATAGGGTATAATATACGTTATATTTAGAGCTTGCACCTGTTCAGCCCGCCCGCCCGCCAGTGATTAAAATCACTGGCTAATCGCTTAAGTCCACTCAAGTGGACTAATACCAATTTCCCTTGATAATGCTACAGATAAAAATAGAGGTATTGTAGGAGCGGGAACAATTTACAGCGGCTAAATTCCTCGTCTTGGTGCAGCATTTTCGCTTTGTTTGTGTAGCGGCACCCTTAAGGGTGCCGCTACACAAACAAAGCGCCGAAGCGCTTTACTTCACTTGCTAACAATACGCTATAAGCTACACAAACAAAGCCCTTGGGCTTTATCTCTCTTGCTGGCAATACGCTATAAAATGTTTGCAACTCATCAAGATTCCTTCCTAAAATCCCGTGCAATTTCTTGGCGGATTTTGGCTGCAACTGCGGCTGCTTCTTCATCAGTTACCCATTTATTTAAGCCTAGTTGATTCAATATTTTTTGCATACGTAGGTAAATTAACAGTTTGAGGTTTCCTACAGGCATATCCTTAGTGCGAGGAATCACGTGAAAGTGAATGTGCTTGACTTCTTCGCCCCAGGAACAAACGTGAATCTTATCTGGTTTAATTACCTTTGAGAGTGCTAAACAGGTGCTTTGGATTATACTGCCTAATGCGCTGGCTTCTTCTGGCGTAAGTTCGGCTAAGTGTTCGCAATGCCACTTCAGCTTGATAATTAGGTAGCCTCGCAGTAAGACTGGGCTTAAAGAATGTTCTACAACCCAATAATTGTCTTGGTAAATTACTCCTCCAGGGGCTTGCAATTTTCCAGTCAATGTACTGCAAGCAAGGCATTTATCTATTAGCATTGTTGTCCTTCTTAAGCCCCCCAAGCCATTAGGGGGTTTGGGGGGATCGGTTTTATAACTAGCAACTTGGGTTAATATAAGTACATTGTACCCAGGGAATTCAAATTATTCTGCAACATTAGACGATGCCAAGATAGAAGCTTTATGCAAAGCTTCTGAATCATATTTCCAATAAGGAGAAAATTTCATCAGGTCACCCAGTGTAACAAAGACTGGTTTGCTAGAGACATCATCTATTGTCAGTGAATCTATATCTTTTTCAATCACAGTCATAATGGTTTTACCACAATAACTCCCAACAGCCCAGATGCTAGCATCTCCACCACCTCCAGTACTAACTTTGATAGGTTGATCGAAGAAGAAATCAACGTCTTTTCTAAAAAGTGGCATGATAGTTTTCTCGATTGATTTGAATCATTGTAGGTTGAGTTGATAAGCTTATAGCGGTTTGCACGCGCATGAGGTATCACAGCGGTGTGCGGGCACCCTTAAGGGTGCGCGCTTGACAAACTCAGCCAAAAGGCTGTACCTCGCTCACTTGCAAACTGCTGTAACCCAACGTACCAAATATTTATGGAGATGGATTCGCCGATTCTACTGAGCGAATAATAGCAGGTGCTGGGGGTTTTTGAGGCTGGAAAATTACTTGTAGTGCTTGTTCTAAAGTTTCTGCCATCACAATTCTATTTTCGTAGGCGACAATAACTCTGACTAATGTAGGCAAACTATTTTGTTCTGCTTCCAGGTATAATGGTTCGACGTAGAGAAGCGATCGCTCAACAGGAATCACCAACAAATTCCCCTGAATTGCCCGCGATCCGCGCCTATTCCATAAAGAAATTTGCTGGGAAATTACCGGATCTTGGTTAATTCTAGCTTCAATTTGTTCGGGGCCAAAAACCAGTTCTTGCTTGGGAAATTGGTACAGTAACAGCCTGCCATAGTTCTCGCCATCCGAACGCGCCGCCAACCAACCAATTAAATTATTCCGCTGGGTAGGAGTAAAAGGAAGCAGCAAAATAAACTCTTCTGATGCAGCCGTTGGCAGTTTCATAATCAGATAATATGGTTGCACTGGCTGCTGTTCGCTACCATAAATTTCTTGAGGAATTTGCCACTGATCTTCCCGGTTATAAAATACCTGGGGATCGGTCATGTGGTAAGTTAAAAACCGCTCAGATTGGGTACTGTAAAAATCTTCTGGATACCGGATATGACTGCGAAGCGTAACCGGCATTTCGCTTAAGGGTTGGAACAATTCTGGAAAGATAGTTTGCCAGGTTTTAATCAGTGGATCGTTGGCATCGGCGACGAAGAAGAAAATCGAGCCATTATAGGCATCAATTACGACTTTTACCGAGTTGCGGATGTAATTAAATTCATATTTTCCTGGGTCAGAATAGGGGTAGCGATCGCTCGTCGTATAAGCATCGATCACCCAATATAGGTAATTGTTAGTTATTACGTCTCTTCTGGTGCCGAGTCCTTCGGCATCGGCGACTACAAGATAGGGGTCGTTATCGTAGCGTAAAAAGGGAGCGATCGCGCGCACTCGTTCGTTGATATTGCGGCGAAATAGTAACTTGGTTTCGGGGGTAAAGTTGCGAGTCAAAACCATTTGCCAATCTTTCAAATATTGGGCAAATAGCAACCGCTGCCACCAATTGCTAATTTGAATTCCGCCTAAACCATCGTAGGTGTTGTAAACGTTATCTTCCCCACTAGGATAATCTAATTCTTGGACTTTAGTGGGAGCCATAACGTAGGTATTAGTAATCTCCCCGTAATAAATGCGAGGACGACTAATAGGAATGCTAGCACGAATGCTGGCGCTAGAAGTTTGCAAAGCACCGCCATTTCCCGTACCAGTAGGCCCGCTTATATTCTTAACAAAATAATCCGGTAAACCCCCAGCTGCGACAGTATTAACGGGACTCATAGTAAAGCCGTAACCGTGGGTATAAACTAAGTGTTCGTTCACCCAAGTTTGAGCTTGAGAAGGTACGGCACTGTAATCTAATTCCCTGGCTGCTAAAATTACCTGTCGCTTTTCAGTTCCCCCCTCTACTTTCAGAGTGTAGCGGTCAATATCGGCGTTAGGAAACTCATAATAAAGACGAATTCGCTGTAACTGGCGATTAGTTTCTAAAAGCGGACGAGTATCCCAAAGGCGAATATTGCGAATAGTGAGCGGATTTGCTCCGATAGTATTGTAGTTGAGTTGATTGTCAGGATCGAAGGTTTCAACGTCAATATCTTCTAAAGCAAATGCTTGCCGGGTGAGGGCAATGCTGCGCTGGATGTAAGGACGTTCCCGCGCCAGTTCGTTGGGTTGAACAATTAGGCGTTGTACTAAAACTGGTATTAAATAGGAACCAGTTAAAAGGAAAAATAAGGTAATAAATAAAATCGGCGTAACTTTAAGGCTTTCTGCCTTCTTTGTTGGCAACCAAAACACAGTTTTCCACAATAGGAAAGCAGCGATCGCCAGCGACACCAGCGACAGCGTCGTATAAGCTGGCAACTGTGCCGTCACGTCGGTATAAGAAGCGCCGTAGGCAACTCCGCGAGTCGAATACAACAGTTCATAGCGTTGCAGCCAATAACTGAAAGCTACGGTCAGCATAAAGCCACTGCCCAATCCATTCAAGTGGCGTTGCTGGACTAAAGAAAAGCCGGGAAAACTGCCCTGACTCAAACTATCTCCCGACAGCAGATAAATCAGGGCAACTGCAATTAATCCATATAAAAATAATCCCACCAGCCAGAATTCCAAGAGTTGCCAAACAGGTAAGCTGAAGACATAAAAACTAATATCGCGGTTAAATAGCGGTTCGGTGCGGTTAAATGCGGTGGGATGGAAATAGGGTAAAATTTTATCCCAGTGTGCCGAAACGATCGCACCAAAACATAAACTGAGGGCAAGCGCGATCGCTTTGAGGCAAAATTGGCCTAACCAAAAAATAGCGATCGCAATTCCCACCACTAAACCCAATTGCCAAATTTGCAATTCTGGTACGAACAATTCCCCAATTGCAGTCGGATCGAAGCGTGGCGGTAATGGCGGCGATATCAAAGGTTTCTTCAGATCCGGATGCCAAAAGCTGAAAACAACCTCACCGTAGTGCAGCAGCATTAATGCTACCAGCAACATCAGTCCTAGCACGATGGGCAGCAACCAACGCAGTCTCAGGCCAGATTCCTTCAGTAAAAAATTTTCCCTCCTCTGCCCCTCTGTCCCTCTGCCCCTCTGCTCCTTTTGTCCCCTGCTCATATCCGTGGGATACTTGAGTTGTTGCGCCAGATCGAGGTTATACAGGAGAAACGCTGCCGTGATGCCGAATGCGATCGCCCACAACCCCAATTGGGTTCTAATCCTGGTGAGAAATACTGGCAAATCTCCGATTTCTTGAAACCACAGAATTTCCGTCACCAGGTAAGAAACAAAGTCAAACCCCAACCACAGTCCCAAAAGCAGCACCACCGAGCGAAAAATACGTTTAAAAACCATAATTGGCTCTCCCGTACTTAGGGTGATAAATTTATCTCATATAAAAAATTTTAGATGGCAGATGGCAGATTTAATTTAGCTCTAAAATCTGCCATCTGCCATCTGCCATCTGAAATTACCTTCCAGGAGCTAACCAAACTGTTCGCCGGTAGAGTCTGCTTCCAAATTAAACAGCATTTCCAAAGTTTGCATCGCTTTGCGCCGCGCTTCGATATCTTGCTGCGCCCGCAATTGCACCATCGGATCGTGGAGAATTTTATTGATAATACCCCGCGTCAGGTTTTCAATCACGCCTTGATGACGTTCGGAAAATTCTGCACCCAGACGAGATAAAGCTTTTTCTAACTCTTGGGCGCGGATAGTTTCCATTTTATTTCGCAAGCAGTTGATTGTTTCAACTGTATCGAGACTGCGCCACCAGCTATCAAAAGCTTCAACTTCTTCTTCTAACAATACGGCGGCTTCTTGCGCCATTTGTCGCCGACTTTCTTGATTTTGCGCCACGACGGCTTTTAAGTCATCGACATTAAATGCTTTGACATTAGCCATTCCGTTCACATCCCCATCGACGTTACGGGGTACGGAAATATCAAATAACATCAAAGAGCAACTGGCTGTTAATACCGCTTCTAATTTGGTGCGATTTAACAGCGGTTCGGTGGAAGAAGTACTGGTAAAAACAATATTAGCTGCGGCAACAACTGGCATCATTTCTGATAGCGGGTGCAGGTTTATTTTTGCTTCGGGAAATTGATTGGCTAATTCTTGCGATCGCTGCATCGAACGATTCACAATTGCAATCTGAGTTGCGCCCTTCGCCAACAAATGTTGCACCAGCAGGCGCGACATTTTACCCGCGCCCAAAATTGCCACTTTACACGCGGCTAAGTTATCCGCTTTCATTTGGGCTAATTCTACCGCCGCCGAACTGATAGATACAGCACCCGTCCCGATACTGGTTTCGGTGCGGACTCGCTTCCCTGCGGTAAGTGCTTGTTTAAATAATCGATTGAGAATTGACCCAATTCCCTTGTATTGTTGGCCTAATTTATGAGTATTTTTGACTTGAGCCAGAATTTGTCCTTCTCCTAACACCAAACTATCCAAACCAGCCGCAACGCGCATTAAATGCATCACCGCGTCTTGGTGGAGCAGGATAAACAGGTGTTTACGCAAGTGGGGAACGGGTATTTTGCTATGTTCGGAAAGAAATTGGGTAACTTCGCGCACCCCAGGCTCGGTTTCCTTCGCGACGATGTAAATTTCCAGACGGTTGCAGGTGCTGAGGATGGCGACTTCTTCGATGTGGGGATAACTTAGCAGGTGAGCGATCGCGCCTTCCACTTGGGGTTCTGGAATGCTCAGTTTTTCCCGAACTTCTACGGTTGCGGTTTTATGGCTAAGTCCTACGACTGCAATATTCATTTTCTAAAGAGCAAGCTTGCTAATTGGTAATTGGTAATTGGTAATTGGTAATTTCAAATTGCAGATTTCAGATTACAGATTAATTTAAATCTAAAATCTGCAATCTGAAATCTCAAATTTTCCTAGCGCAGTTGCACGTATTCCAGCTTGTCGAACATGTGGATTGTGTCTACAAATCGGGCTGTGCGAGATTGGCTGGAAATTACCAAGCTTTGAGTCCTCGCGCCGTTGTGGAAGAACTGCACCCCTTGCATCAGCGTTCCTGGGGTAATCCCGCAGGCAGCAAACAGAACAGTTTCGCCAGAAGCGAGTTCTTCAGCATTGTAGACGCGATCGCCGTCAGTAATTCCCATTTCGTTCAGCCGCTTCAGGTTGCCTTCTTTGCTTTCGCCAATCAAACCTGTTTTCACGACTTCGGGATCGTAAATCAGCTGACCTTGGAAGTGTCCGCCCAAACAGCGCATAGCTGCTGCCGAGATCACGCCTTCGGGTGCTGCGCCAATACCCATCAAGCAGTGAATGCCAGACCCAGCAAAAGCACAGCAAATCGCCGCAGAAACGTCGCCATCGCTGATCAGCCGCACTCTGGCTCCCGCGTCGCGAATTTCTTGAATCAGTTCTTTGTGACGGGGGCGATCCATCACTACTACTACCAATTCCTCAACGCTGCGGTTCATGCAATCAGAGAGGATTCTTAGGTTTTCGGTAGCGGACTTATTGATATCGACGTGACCCCGCGCCACGGGTGGTGCTGCCAACTTTTTCATGTAAAAGTCGGGTGCAGCAAACAACCCGCCTTTTTCAGAAATTGCCAACACCGCCATCGAACCATTTTGACCGTAGGCGACCAAGTTAGTGCCTTCGCAAGGATCGACGGCAATGTCGATTTCAACCAATTCGTCGGGATTGCAGAACTGCTTGGCATCTTCGCGAGTGCAGATCCCCACTTCTTCACCGATGTAGAGCATGGGAGCTTCATCCCGTTCCCCTTCACCAATAACGATACGACCCCGCATGTGAATTTTGTTCATGCGTTCCCGCATCGCTTCCACAGCCACGTGATCGGCGGTATTTTTTTCGCCTTTCCCCATCCAGCGAGCAGAAGCGATCGCTGCTTGCTCGACTACCTCAATAATTTCTAAACCGATGCTCGACTCGATCACGGTGTGCGTCCTCCCAGCTGCTTGATTTTGCAAACTTTCGCGTGGCCTTACCAGTTTTAAAGTCTATCAGAATGGGGATCTCCACTTGAAGGGGGAGGTTCTCGATGAGTTAAAAATTCACGGAATTGAAACGACCGCTGAGGTCGGCGGGTGTGGTATTAACGGCAAAACCCAGAAAGGCAGAGCCGTTAATGCCAATTGACGTGCCGCTAATCAGGCCATCCCCGTTGGGATCGAGGTCTACACCTGTAATGAAAATATATGCTTGTCTGATAGCTTCAGGGGTGAGGCCCTTATTCACCAATTCTGGACTGCCGAGAGCGTCAGCGATGGGTATATCCGCCGATTGAAGCAAGATATTGGCCTCGGTGATGCCGCCAGTTAAACCGATGCGATCGCCAAATTTATCAAAATCCAAGATCAAATCCGCGCTGGCTTGATCTTGCAAAACCGTATCGGTTCTGAGGACAAAAATATCGCTACCCCCACCTCCAATCAGGAAATCCAGGCCAAAATCCCCAATCAGAATGTCATTACCACCAGGGCCAGCTTTTCCCGTATCATCGGGCAAAGAGTCCCCAAACACCAGATCTGACCCTTTACCCCCGCGAACGATATCGTCTCCCGATCCCCCCAAAACCAGGTCATCGCCCAGATTCCCGTTAATGTTGTCTTTTCCTTCGTCTCCAAACACCCCATCAGAATCTTTCCCGCCATACAGGGTGTCCTCGCCGCCGCCACCGTACAGCAAGTCCTCACCCATATTGCCATTCATAATTTCGCTGTCTGAAGCGCCTCGGATTGTATCGTTGCCCTCTAAAGCCACCAATCCAATTGGCAACCCCACCAGCAGTCCTGGAGTCACCTGAAAATTATCATTGCCGGAAGTAAGACTGTAAAAACCTTCTGGGTTGAGGGCCATTTTTTTACCCCGATATAATAACGTAAGTTGCTAGTTATAAAATTCGGCCTTGCTAATTGCTAATTGCTAATTGCTAATATAAGATTTTGACTGACATTAGCCATTAGCCGTAGGGGCGAAGCATTTGCGCTGTTATCTTGTC
>DNGJ01000117.1:4115-18010 GCA_003486305.1 Cyanobacteria bacterium UBA11371 | reverse complement strand
GCCCTTACACGCCATTAGCCATTAGCCATTAGCCATTAGCCATTAGCCATTAGCAATTAGCCATTAGCCATTAGCCATTAGCCGCTATGCACGCGATAACTAGCAACTTGCGTTAATAGTTTCAGCGATCGCTCCTACAAGCCGGGTCAGCGAGCAAAACTTGGTCGCGAGTTGGTGCAGAAGCAACAAGCACAACTTGGCCTTTTTCGTCAATTACCCAGCCAGTAGCTTCCACTATGCTAGTCTCATTTTTTTTGTCGATTTCCGGGTCGGAGCGTCCCTGAGTTTCACCATCGACTCTAACTAAATCTACCAGTAACGTTTCGCCGCCCATCGATTCGTTGGGACTCGCTGGAATCCCGCCGCGTCCGGTGACGATGAAGCTGCTGCCTTTACGCGCCGGTAAACAGCCGTCAGCAATCAGTCCGGTAATATCTACGACATTATCTGACAATTCTACCAATCCAGAACTGGGGTCAACATCGGGGATAGCGATCGCGATCTTACCAGCCGCAATAGCTCCAGTAGCGGTAATATCGCTTTCTTTTGTCTGTGCATCGCGGGCTTGCGTACCGAAAATTCCTTGTGTATCGATATAGACATTACCACCGACGAATTCCTCAGAGTTAGCACTGATATCGCTATTTGCCAAAGCGGCGAGGACACCGACATCGAGGGTGATATTACCGCCGACGATATCGCTACCTGTGGCGTTGGTGGTGATGAAGCTGCGATTGCGGAGGATGAGGGATTGCGATCGCACGGTAATATTACCTTGACCCGCCACCGTCTCAGCACCTATCGATGCTTGGTCTACACCCACAGAGTCAGCTTTGATTTCTATATTACCTGCCGCACCCTTTCCCAGACTGTTGGCATTCAAAACCGCACGATTTGTAACTGAGAGTAACCCCGTTTCAATCTCAATCAAACCGCCTTTCCCGATAGCTGTTTCTGCTGCTACCGTGCTGAAAATGCCACTCGATTGTTCGTTGCTACCCACTCCATCAAAAGAGACACTATCGGTAGCAATAATCCTCACATTTCCCGCATCTCCTTTTCCCAGAGTACCTACAAGTAATTGAGCGCCGTTAGTGACAGCAAGCGACCCAGTTGTAATGCTGATTTCGCCTCCCTTTCCCACACCTTCGGAGCCGACTGTACTAAAGATACCGCTGGAACCTCCATCAATTCCCACCCCATCAAGGGAAACAATTTCCCTATTGTTAATGTTGATATTTCCTGCATTTCCTTCCCCATTTGTTCTGGCTGTTAACACGCCACCATTGGTGATAGAAAGCGACCTTGTTGTGATGTCAATGCTACCACCATTGCCCACGGCTCCTGATTCCACCGTACTGAAAGCTGAACTGGGGCGTCTATTGCTACTCACTCCATCAAAGAAGACGCTATCAGTAGCAGTAATCCTCAAATTTCCAGCATTCCCTTGTCCGCGATTCAAGACTTGCAATTGAGCGCCACCCGTGACAGAAAGCGACCTTGTTGTGATGTTAATATTGCCAGCATTACCCACTGCGCCCTTTTCCACTGTGCTGCTAGCTACTGTAGACAATCCGTCTCCAATCTGTCCATCAAAAACAACAGTATCCGTGGCGGTAATGTTTAAATTACCTGCATTTCCAAATCCAAAAGTGCTGGAAGACAATACAGAAGTGTTTGTGGCAAAAAAGGATCTCGTTGTAATGTTAACGTCACCCCCTTGACCTGTGGCTGCCGTACCTACAAGAGTAGCGATCGCACTAGAAGACATCGTTACTTTGTCAGTCGTATTAATATCAATATCTCCAGCAACAGCATCAGGCGAGCCTAATAATATCCTGACCCCAGCAATCAGGGAACTTCTCGCAGACATCTCTAAATTTCTGGCATTAATAGCAATATTGCCTCCACCTCCAGCATCCACCCGAACGACAGCTTGATTGCTCAGAAATACATTTGATCGGGCTACACCTTCAGGGAAATTCAAGCGCAGATTTTTACCATCAATACTTAACCCAATTATGCCTGGTGCTGCCAATCCTCCTAACTCAATTCGACCTCCAGGTGCTTGCAAAATTCCACCTTCTAATCGCACATCACCGCCGACAAGTGTTAAGGTATTTCCTAGTTGTACTTGCAGGCCAGATCCAAAATTATCGCTATTCGTTACACTGGCTTGATTCACAATATTTCCTCCTACTCCGCCATATTGCAACCCGACGGGGACGCTAATAGTTAACAAGGGTGTCCCTTGGGGATTCTTGGCGCTGAAAAAACTTCCATCTGCAAAGACAAGACTATCTGCCGTACTTGCTAGAAACGATCCGCCGATATTCAGCCTTGCATTGCGACCAAAAATAATCCCATTCGGATTAATCAGAAATAAATTAGCAGTTCCATTCGCTCGAATTAAACCATCAATATTAGAAATAGATCCACCTGTCACCCGGCTAAAAATATGCTGAATATCGATAGCATTGTTAAAAAAGGCAGTGCCACCAGTGGGAACAGAAAACTCTTGAAAGCTGTGGAATAAATTATTACCTGCCCTAGTTCCTCCCTCAATAATGCGGGTGTTCCCCTCTGGCGTGACGGTGGAATTGACCGGCAAAGTAGCATCTGGGACAATTTGTGCTGCTATTGGTTGGGTTGCGAATATAGGCAACAAACTAAACCCGTTAACGAGCCACCTTTTCATGTAACGACAGATATAAGGTTGAATAACATTATCTGGGATGAATGGTATAAAGGCGATCGCTCGCAGTCGCCCATCCTATATTTCCCTTTCTCCGCCAATGATATACCCTAGATTCAGTTGACACAGAAGAGACAGGGAAAAGAACATGCTAGACTTCCTCAACCCTATTCTTGGTCGCCATCCAGAACGCATCAAAGCTAATGTAGAAATTTACACCTGGCAAACCTGCCCCTACTGCATTCGAGCTAAATTATTGCTGTGGTGGAAGGGTGTCAATTACACCGAATACAAAATCGACGGCGACGAAGCGGCGAGAAATAAAATGTCCGAACGCGCTAACGGACGCCGCACTGTGCCGCAGATTTTTATTAATAACCAGCATATCGGCGGCTGCGACGATATTTATCAATTAGACGCACAAGGACAGTTAGATTCGTTGTTAGTAAAATCTGCTACTGCTTAAATGCGTGAATATCGAGATTGCACCCCCAGTTATTAATGATGCTACGTATCTTGCGCATCGAAAATGGATGATGCAGGCGCTAGAACTGGCACAAGCGGCGGGTGAGGCTGGTGAAGTGCCGGTGGGGGCGGTAATAGTTGATGTTGCTGGTAAGCTGATCGCACAAGGGCAAAACCGAAAAGAACGGGACTTTGACCCCACAGCCCATGCAGAAATTATCGCGATTAGAGCCGCAAGTGAAGCTCTCTCTACCTGGCATCTCAACCAGTGTACGCTTTATGTCACCTTAGAGCCTTGTCCGATGTGTGCCGGTGCGATCGCTCACGCACGGTTGGGCAAGCTAGTCTATGGAGTAGACGATCCGAAAACGGGTGCTATCCGCACCGTAGTTAATATCCCCGATAGCCCTTGCTCGAATCACCGCTTATCCGTCATCGGTGGCATATTAGAATCTGCCTGTCGCCACCAGCTACAATCGTGGTTTGCCCAAAAAAGGTAATCGGGAGAATGGACAAGCAAAGGTATCATATCCCTCATGCCCAATTGCCCACACTTTTGGTAAAAACCGTCAATAATTGCCTTGGAAAAGCTCATGACACCACCAGAAGTGTCCATCGCATAGAACACAATTAACCAGAGAAATTTTACGTTGATGTAATAAGGATGCTTTTGTAACCAGCCGCCTTTTGATATGACAAAGCTCGACTCCTCTGACAAATCCCTCGCCGTTTCCCATCCCATCAAAGTGACAACAGTCACCTCTCGCGTTTCCCCTTGGTTCAGTTCTTTAGCCTATCCCTTGGCGCGCTACGTTGTTTTACCCTTTTACTTCGGCAAGATCGAAGTCACCGGGCGAGAAAATTTACCCGCAAAAGGACCCGTAATTCTTGCTCCTACCCATCGCGATCGCTGGGATTCATTTATGGTTCCAATCGCCGCAGGACGCGATATTACAGGGCGAGATTTGCGGTTTATGGTTACCTCAGACGAAATGAGAGGATTGCAAGGCTGGTTTATCCGTCGCTTAGGCGGCTTCCCAGTTGACATCAAGCATCCTGGAATTGGCAGCATCCGTCACGCCATCGAGTTGCTGCAAGCGAGGGAAACTCTGGTAATCTTCCCAGAGGGCGGATACCTTTCTGAAAATCGCAAGTACCCAATCAATAAATTGCAACCCGGTTTAGCTCGCATAGCCTTGCAAGCTGAATCAAGCCAACCAGGCTTAGGGGTTAAAATTGTGCCGATTAACATTAATTACAGTACTTCCTATGCCACCGTAGGCTGTAATGTCAAAATCCGCATTGGTTCTCCCCTTCAGGTGGCTGATTACTACATCAAAACCGAATCCGTCAAGCGCAGCGCCGCTCGACTAACGGCTGATTTGGAAGAGGCGCTCAGAACCTTGCAAGTGAGTTATGATAGCCCAAACCCAAAGCTGCTTGCTGGTTCGGTATAGATCGATCGAGTCCGAGATAGCAGCGAGTTGCAGAAGTATTGGCAGCTATGGTCAACTCTCTTTTGCCCAGTAATGGTAATATACTCCGAAGTCTATCCGTCGTATTTGTGCCTTGGCACAAAACAACTCCATGATCCCTTCTGCAACTGCTCGCTTCCTCAACGTCACTGGCTTGGTGGTTCTACCGCTAATGGCAGTTTTGCACCTGCTAGTGCCAGTGCATGTTCAGGCACAGGAATCGGCTCTGCCGACAGGTTCTAATCCAGCACAGCCAGCTAACGAAACAGACCCAAACCAGCTTCGTCCCTTAAATCAAGATAGCAGTCTGCTCAGCCTGCAAGGCGGGCAGCGTCTGATGACTGAAGCTAGCAATGCAGTTTCAGCACAGAATTATACTTTGGCAATTAAGAAACTTCAGGATGCTCGCCAAGTTTTCAATCAACTTTCCAACTTTTATCAAGAGCTAGCCGCCAGTTTTTCAGGAATTGACAACCGCGTAGCCGATAGCCAACGGCGCAAAGCAATCGAAACGGCTCAAATGCGGGATGAGGCAACGTATCAATTGGCACTGGTCCACCGGGCGCAAAATCAGCCGGAACTGGCAGTGCCGTTACTGGTTCAAATTGTCCGCAGTCAAAACCCAACGCGGGAGTTGGGTAAAAAAGCTTACCAGCAATTATTGGAACTCGGTTTTGTCGATGCACCTTTTCCCAGAGCGGGCAATGCCCCCTCGTCTTCATCTGCTCAGTAGATCCACTAAACTTGAAATAAATGGTTTGACTGTCGGTTTTTACACGAAAGGAATCGAATGATTACTCCGGATCAGGTTGCAGCGATGATCAAGGCCGAAATGCCGGACGCCCAGGTTCAGGTTCAAGACCTAACCGGAACGAACGACCACTATCAAGTTACGGTGGTTTCTTCTTTGTTTGAAGGGAAGAATCGCGTTCAGCAGCATCAGATGGTTTATGGCGCACTGCGGGAAGCAATGGCGAAAGAAGCGATTCATGCTCTGGCGCTCAATACCTCCACTCCCCAAGGCTAGCAAGCTGCTGGTTCGATTAATTAAGCAAAGATAATGGTTGGGTCAACGACCCGTTGACTAAGGGTAATATTGTTGAACCAAACCCGCTTGAAGTTCTCACAGGAAAAAACGCGATCGCAAGGGTAAAATCATGACACCAGAACTAAAAGAACGCCTCGACACCTTAATCAAGCAAAATAAGATTGTAGTCTTCATGAAGGGCAACAAGTTGATGCCCCAGTGCGGTTTCTCCAACAACGTGGTGCAAATTCTAAATACTCTGGGCGTCCCCTACGAAACCGTAGATGTTCTCGAAGACTACGAAATCCGTCAGGGAATTAAGGAATATTCCAACTGGCCTACGATTCCTCAAGTTTACATTGACGGTGAGTTTGTTGGCGGCTCGGATATCATGATCGAGCTGTATCAAAAAGGCGAGTTACAGCAGATTGTGGAAGTCGCTCTCGCTTCTTAAAGCCGCGATTTTCTTGACTAAAACCGGATTTATATAGCATAAATGCGTTGCTATCGCAATGTGTTTTATGTTAAAAAAATCCGGTTTTTGTACGCAGGACTTACGCGCATATTCCAGGTTTCTATTGATTAAGGGATTGTAGGGGCGGGTTTTACCAGTTACTTTTGATAAAAACAAACAATTAAAGTAAACCCGCGAAGCCCCAAGTGTTTCGCATTTATGGGAAAACGGTATTAGACCTGCCCAAGTCCTGTTCAAATTAAATCTAAAATCTGCAATCTTAAATTCCTTCTATAAGCTATCAAGAGCTTGACTAAGCTTATCTAAATACTTTATCAATACATCATCTTCTCGACCACAGCAGATACGAATCCAACAACCTTCACGAACACCGAATAAACATCCAGGAACCACATTCACCCCACGCGATACCAATTCCTTAAAAAGTCGCCAACTACTATAGGGATAACTGATTTTCAAAAATATATAAAAACATGCCTCTGGTTTGATAAACTCGATAACTGAACGACACTTTGTCAATCTATTTAAAGCAAGTTCAACTTTATGACGAGACACCTTTGAAAATAAGGGCATTAATTGAGAATTATTCAGATATTTTATAATCGCTTTATTCGCGACGCAAGGTGCATTGCCATCGGAAAAGGCGAAAGCATTGGAAAATATTTCTATCAGCTGAGGATTAGCAACTACATATCCCAGCCGAAAACCTGCAAGTAGATAGGTTTTTGATAAGCTTAAGATGCGGATTACAGATGGACTATCTAAATAAGTTCTATCATCATAAATTGGGTTCAGAGGGAGATCGCAGGCTTGGTCAATAATCAGGTATGCCCCTTCGTTTTCGCAGGTTGTTACTATTTTAGATAAAACATCCTTTGGTAGATAAAGTCCGGTTGGGTTATTAGGATTGGTGAGATAAATAATGGTGGATGGCTGTATATATGGCTTGATTTCTTCAAAGGTGATTTGGAAAGTCTTAGTATCTTTTGGAACAACAGTCAAAAGCTTTCCTCCTCGTCTTTCTGACGCATTGCGTGCTTGACCAGAACAGAGAGGATAGGTTGGGACGATTTCAACTACGCGAGTTCCGTCTTTTACCAAACAATCCAACACTAGGGAAAAACCACGAAGTGCCCCGGATACAAGCATAATATTCTCGGCTGTATAAGCAATCCCTGTACGTTCTGCTTCAAATTTTGAGAAGGCTTCTCGAACAGATTTATCTCCTGCCTGATGTTGATATTCTGCTTGCCATATCTGCCTTCCTGCGTCAAATTCCTCTTGAGCTTCTAACTCATATTTAAACAATTCAATCGGTGGCATACCCATGCCAAGATTGATGCAATTTGGACATCTCTCTAGTTCTTGCCAATACTTTAAGAATAAACTGCGGATATCTGCATTATTCGCATATGACGCATCCGCAGTACCATCTGAAGCTGAAGACTGGCTTACCATAATTAATGCTTAAATTCAATCAAGGAATCTGGTTATCGATCAGTTCGATCGTAAAGATTATAGGATCGGAGTTGATCTTTGCGTGCTTCTCTTGATTATCCCACTCATATTTTTTCTGAATGAGCGCGATCGCCTGATTTTTATCGGCGGATTTATTCAGTCTTTTACAGGTAGCCAAGGAACTTTTTCCTTCAGCGATAACTTTGATTGGATCTGCTTGAGGTAAACAACATTGATCTAAATAATTGAGCAGGTTATCGCCGAAAATGCAAGATGCATAGAAAGATTTAGGAGTTTTATCACCGCTCCGCGCGTAATAAAGATAATATTCTTTATCATTCGGAACTATTACTGTAAGTTTCATATGTGAGGCCAGGGAGATAGTTTCCTGGTGAATCCACAATTCTTCAAACTTAGAAGCAACAAATCTTCCAAAGGTCGTGACAATAGATATCTTTAGATTGGGTGCCTCATCAGAACGTTTTCCTACTGGGAAAAAACTCACATATGCATCGCGATCGCACATATGCATTGCAATTGCAGGAGAAGCATTATATAGCTTAATTTGTAGCTTACCTCGGCGTCTGCCTTTTTTGTCAGAAAGTTTGTCCTGTAACTTATAAAAACGAGCTAGTGACAGTCGGATCATGTCTAACACATTAATACCAATCGCTTTGAGTTCTTCATCACGTTGTTTGGCTCCTTCTGAGTCCGGATGAATTAGAAGGATTTGGATTTCTGCGCCATTATCCAAGGCTGTTATAACTGCCTCAGAAAACTTCTCGTGAAGATATTTGTTGTTGGCTAAATCGGTGAAAGTTTCCAGAATCCGAATTTGCTTAGCGGAACTGATATCATCAACAAAATCTTCCAGTGGTAGTGCGGGAAGTTCAGATATACCATAAAGCTGCTTAATGCTACTATCTAGCACCCAATAAACAGCGATAGAACCTAGAAATTCTGGAATTAAGCCAAATGCTATATCAGAGATGGTTTTTTGATCTGTAATTTGGCTGATGAAACAGAGAACTACAAAGGAAACAGTCCCACAGAGTAACAAGATAGTAATTTTTGACAGCTTATCCAGTTCTTCTGGATTTATGGATAATTTTCTGCCAAGGATTTTGGGAATTTTCTGGAGTCGCATGGTTTGGTTTGCTCAAATTTGTCATGTCGATTGCTGCTGATTTTTGGATAGATGCAAAAAAAATCGAAGTGCGCGATCGCTTTCGGACTCTCTTTAAAAGCTAACGGACTCATGTTTATCTACAAGCCCACTCATTTTAATTCCGTAAGCAAAAAGCCCGCAAGCGATATGCCAGACCGCGCACTCCGCTTTCGCACAACTCGAACTTGCTTTAGGATATATGCGACATCGAGACATTTATGCACTGATACCGAGTTGCGTTCCAAGAGCCACGAAGAAACAAAGGTGATGGTTTCGTCTTGGGTAAGTTTTGTTGAAGAGGATGGGGAGAGTGGGAGACGCGGCGACGGGTCGAGGTCTTCTCCAAATTCCTCCTTTGATCAAATAAGGGTGGCAACTGCCACCCTTATTTGATCGGGATCGAACTGATAACGCCACCCGCAAGAGCTAGTAATAGTCAGATCTCTTGGTTTCAGGCTGGAGCTGAGGCATCTCAAAGTTGGACGGATCGTAGATGTAGCGAGTTGACTCTTCTTCTAAACGGTTTATTAGATAAGGTTCAATCGCGTTAGTGTGGCGCAGGGCGGCGAGATATCCGTCTAAATACAACCTTAAATCGCTGAATCTGTAGCCTCGATTCCACATTTCGACTAGGGCGTCGGTGAGTTTTTGATAGTGGCGAATCGTTTGTGTATCTTGCAGCATGGTTGGGTGTCTGAACTCGGTAAAGGCGGAAATTACGGACAGTGTTTACCGTCAGTAATTATTGGCGTTAAGCATAGCATCTTCACTCGACTGCCTTCGACTCTCTATCCCCGAATTTGAGATAAAGATTTTATGAAAATTATTCAACTGGACAATATTTTAGTCCAGGTGGTTAGGTTCGGTCAGTCGCGCGTTCGCTTGATGCCTACACCCCGCTGGCGCATCGTGCTTAGCTTCATCATAATCAAGCAGGCAAAGGAAAACCTGTATCTGCTGAGCGATTTCTGCTACTTTTTGTTCCGGCTCGGTCACTGGTGTTTGAACCACTAGGTTAGGATTATTGTAACGATAATTTAATATTCTTCCCAGCTAGGCTCGTATCCGGGCGCAGCGGTTGCACTAAAAGCTAGAACGCATTAAGATGAAGCCCAACGCTGTAGCCGCCGAAGTAGCCGGTGTTACAAAATTTTAATAGGTTCTGGTGTTAAGTTGAAGGTCAATAACGGCAAGGAATATAGCCTCCGTGGTTTCTGTAGGGATTCAAATAGTTGAAGGTAATCCGCACCTGCGATCGCTACTCGGTTGGCACTTACAGCAGGCAGGATATCGCGTCCATCAATCCGCTAGCCTCTACCAAGCTAGGGAAGTCTTTCACATGCGCCAGCCAACGGTGGTAGTTCTCGATACAGAACTGTCCGACGGCGATGCTTTAGAGTTTTGCGGCTGGCTGCAACGGCAACAGATGCCATTAGTTCTCATGCTTTCTGCGCGCAACAGCGAAGCCGATATCGTCGCTGGCTTGAAAGCAGGGGCAGATGATTACTTAACCAAGCCATTTGGCATTCAAGAGTTTTTGGCGCGGGTGGAGGCGCTGATTCGACGCCAGCGCGCGACGACTCCACCCGCTTACCTGGATTATGGCGATCTCAAAATTGACTTGGTGCAGCGCCGCGTCCGCTTTAAGGACGAACTGGTAGATTTAACCCCCCAAGAATTTAGCCTGCTTTATGTCCTGGCTCAAGCTGGGGGAGTGCCTTTAAGTCGTTCGGAACTGTTACATAGAGCATGGCCCGATGCGATTGACAATCCGCGCACGATAGACACCCACGTCCTTTCCCTGCGAAAGAAACTGGAAACCGATCCCCGACAACCCAGTTTAATTCAAACCGTCCGTAACGTGGGTTATCGATTTAACCCAGATTTTCTCAGCCTCAATCAAACTCAAGGAGATGAATCTGTCAACAACAAAAAATCTCCTACCTCTAGCACGCCTAGCATGGTAGCGGTAGATGGTAATTGGCGGTGAAAATTTGAGATTTGAGATTTGAGATTTAATTTAAATCTGCAATTCTGCTATCTAAAATCTAGAATTCTTTCACTCCCATTCTTGCGTCGCAATCCGTTCTAATTCAATTAAAGTTTCCCCGAGTTGGAGCCAGTCTACTTGAGTTGCTGGTAAATCTTGAATTAGTTGACCTTGTTGTAAGTGTAAAACTCGCGTACAAAATTGCTGCGCCTGTTCTAGTTGGTGATTCACCATTAAAATTGTGGTTTGTTGGCGCTCCTGTAACTGTTGTAGTAGGTTTAAAACAAAAGCAGCACGACCAACATCGAGGGTAGATGTTGGCTCGTCTAACAGTAAAATTTTAGGTTGGATGACTAAGGCACGCGCGATCGCTACCAGCTGTCGCTGTCCCGCAGATAGTTGCACCTCAGTGCGTCCTAGCCATTCTTCCGGGATGCGTAGCTGTTCTACCCAATAACCTAGACGTTCTTGAATCTGCTGTTGCGGTAGGCGGCGTAAAACTAACGGATATACGATCGCTTCCCGTACCGTCATCCCCAAAAGTTTAGGCTCTTGCATCAGTAAAGTCACTTGCTGACGTAACTGAATCACCGGAATTTTACGGATATCCCGCGCTTCCAAATAAATCGATCCCTTGGTGGCTTCGCTGAGTCTGTTTAACAGCCGCAAAAGCGAACTTTTCCCCGCCCCCGATGGCCCTATTATGGCAATTCGTTCTCCTGAAAAGACTTCAAAGGATATATTTTGGAGCAAATAAGATAAACCGACTGGCGCAGCTAAGCTGACGCCATCTAGCCGCAATTGAGGATTGTTTCTCGTAGTCAAAATCAACGTAATCCTGGGTTTAAGTTTTTTTGTAGTAGTAGGGGCGGGTTTAACCAACCTGTTGCCAAAATCAAGAGCTATTTCGATAAACCCGCCCCTGCTTTAGTGCTAAAGTCACGCTGAAAAAAACTAAAATAGGGGCGGGTTTAACCAACCTGTCGGCGGAACCAAGAAATATTTCGATAAACCCGCCCCTGCTTTAGTGCTAAAGTCACTGAAAAAAACTAAAATAGAGGCGGGTTTAACCAACCTGTCGGCGGAACCAAGAAATATTTCGATAAACCCGCCCCTACTACGAACTAGGTGAGCTTACCCAGACTCATAGCTGTCAAGATTGTCCAAGCATCTACTAAGAACAACAACAGGGTAAATCCTAACAAAATTAAATACATCCAAGGCTGTGACAACGGACGAATATCTGTTGTATCGATGCCTGTTTTTGCTTGCACTTGCCTCACCATTTGGGCAAATCCTACCACGCGCATCGGCAGTAAGTAAGCTTGACCAGATTTACTGAGAAAATAATAAACTAGCCCGCCTTGTCCGGTGGTACGCATTTTCAAATCTTTTACATCTGTCCAAGGTAGCGACCAACCTTTACGAAAAAAGCGAGGCACCCAGCGGGGATAGGTTACCTGAATTTGTTGCTCATCTAAAATCACCCGTTCGCATAAGGCGGCGTATAAGGCAACTAACCCAATAACCATCCCTAACCATAAAATTCCCGAGGGAATGGGTGCTGCGGTTACTTGTGCCAAAAAGGGTAAGGGAAGCGTAAGCGTGACGTACAGACACAATAAGGTAATTCGGATCAATGGAGATATGCGGAAGACAGAAGCTGACTCTGTTTCTGATGGGAGTTGATTCACTTGGTTGGTTGACACGGTACAATATTGGCTGACTTTATTAACAATTTAACGATTGCGGGCGATCGCGGCAACAACGATGAAATAACTGTGAATAATGTCATGTTCTTAGGAGAATTGCCTTGAAAAGATGGTTAATTGTTGGATTGGTGGCGCTGATGGTGTGGACTCAGGCTTTCACTTCCCCTGTGCTTGCCGCAGATACCGCCAACGGCGCTAAACTTTTTGAAGTTCACTGTGTTGGTTGTCACGTCAACGGTGGAAATATTGTCCGATGGAACAAGACACTTCAACTTAGAGCATTAGAACGTAATAAAGTCAATACAATTGATGCGATCGCTACCCTAGTCGCCAACGGCAAAGCCAATATGTCCGCCTACAAAGACCGTTTAACAATAGCTGAAATTGAGGATGTTTCCGCTTACGTTCTAGAGCAAGCAAACAAAGGCTGGCGATAAATTAAGGTAAATATTTCTGTACCACGTCCCACCCAGTTAGGGAAACCAAGACAAAGCCGACAAAAAGAACAAAATTCGTTGCTATGTGAAAAGGTCGCGCCCAAGGATATTGGGGGCTAATCAAAATGGCGCTACCTGCCGATAATAAAACTAATCCCACCACGGCTAATCCAACGGGTAGGTGGGAGGAATGACCCAAGGTGCCGTAGTGACCCAAAGTACCCACGATGCCAATCGTTAGGAGTAGAAGTACTAGACCCACCATAATGCTGCCTGTGGTGTAGTGCAGCGATCGCAGCCAGCTAGGTTTTTGCCTGCGAGAGGTGCGGGTATAAAACATCCAAATGCCTGATAAGGCTAGCAGCACATATGCCGCGATCGACAATCCCATCGACCAGGCGGCAATTTTCCATAACCAAATAAAATCAGGTAAATTCACAAATTGGGTAATGGGTAATGGGTAATGGCTATATTACCAATCGCTAGCACAAAAATAGGGCTGCTCTTTTGAAGCAGCCCCAGCAGTGCTAAAAACGGAAATTTTAATCTACAGCCACTAAAACGGGTGATGTTAAAGATGCTGTTTTGTCTAAAGTTTTGTTTGTTTTTTCTGACTTTTGATGGAAAGAGATGGTTTCTTCGACTTTTTGACTTGCCTCGTTCGAGGCTGGGGGTTGTTCCTCGACTTGCAAGCGATCGCACGGTATCTTATCCGATAAGATCGCACTCGCCATCATACCCGAATGAATTTCCAGCAGCGCCTCAGATATTGTTTCAAACATGAGGCGTTGGCCCGGAAACACCACCCGCTCGAAGTACCAGTTGGGAACGTTGGTAATCCGAACTACTTGAACCTTGCTCGTCGCATTCACGTAGCAACAGAGGATGCGATCGCTCGAGTTAGGCGGTAAGGGATCAAGGATTTGAGCCATAGCTGCTAGGGTAACTGATGCCAAAACCGATTACATATGCACCTTAGCATTTTGCGATCCC
>DNGJ01000117.1:0-4000 GCA_003486305.1 Cyanobacteria bacterium UBA11371 | reverse complement strand
GAGTTAGGCGGTAAGGGATCAAGGATTTGAGCCATAGCTGCTAGGGTAACTGATGCCAAAACCGATTACATATGCACCTTAGCATTTTGCGATCCCGGTTGTTTGTAACTGTGACTACCAACATGCCACCCCGTATGGATTTTACCGTAAAATCGCTCTGCGGATAGATTAAGAATTTCTTATATATTTTTGTATTTGATACAAGCTGAGCTAGGAAGCGGCTTCATTTTAAGCTGCCAGCGGGCAGATGAATAAACTCTGCGGTATCGTAAAGTTATATGAAGGACAGGTTTAAAATTTTCATTAATTAGATTTGACTAAGCTCAACTCACCAATCCACATACCGGCAATGGCAAATCGAATTCTCTATGTCCGCCTACCCTGCAACCCCATATTTCCCATCGGGGTTGTCTACCTTTCCGATCACCTGCATAAGTTGTTTCCAGAAGTAGAACAGCGCATCTTCGATTTGGGTACAGTTCCACCCCTAGATTTTGCCCCTGCCTTGGATACCTGTATAGATGAATTTCAACCGAACCTATTGGTATTTTCTTGGCGAGATATCCAAATTTATGCACCAGTGGGGGGTAGAGGTGGTAACCCACTCCAGCACGCCTTTGAGTTTTACTACGCCCCGAATCCTTTGATCAGGTTGCGGGGGGCGCTGGGCGGGTTGCGAGTGACCACAGCCTACTATACAGAACTGTGGCGCAACCTGGGGTTAATCAAGCGGGGATTAAAACGCGCCAGAAAATACCAAAGCGATGCGCGTGCGGTTGTTGGCGGCGGTGCGGTGAGCGTATTTTACGAGCAATTGGGTAAAAGCTTGCCTGATGGGACAATTGTTTCGGTAGGCGAAGGCGAAACGTTGCTGGAAAAGATCTTGCGGGGGCAAGATATTAGCAATGAAAGATGTTATGTAGTGGGAGAGACAACGCCGCGCGATCGCCTGATCCACGAACCTCCCACCCCGATCGAAAAAACCGCCTGCAATTACGACTACATCGAAACCATCTGGCCCGAATTTCAATACTACCTGCAAGAGCAAGACTTTTACGTCGGCGTACAAACCAAGCGCGGTTGTCCTCACAACTGCTGCTATTGCGTCTATACTGTGATCGAAGGCAAACAAGTACGCATCAACCCTGCCGATGAAGTCGTCGCCGAGATGCGCCAATTATACGATCGCGGCATCCGTAACTTCTGGTTTACCGACGCCCAGTTTATCCCAGCCAGGAAATTTATCGACGACGCCGTCGAACTGTTGCAAAAAATCCTCGACGCCGGGATGAAAGATATCCACTGGGCAGCATACATTCGGGCAGATAATTTGACGCCCCAATTATGCGACTTGATGGTAAAAACCGGGATGAATTATTTTGAAATCGGCATTACCAGCGGCTCCCAAGAACTGGTACGGAAAATGCGGATGGGCTATAATCTCCGCACCGTCTTAGAAAACTGCCGCGACTTAAAAGCCGCCGGTTTCAACGACATAGTTTCCGTCAATTACTCGTTCAACGTGATTGACGAACGTCCGGAAACGATTCGCCAAACTATCGCCTATCACCGCGAACTAGAGCGAATTTTTGGAGCCGATAAAGTCGAACCCGCAATCTTCTTCATCGGGTTACAACCCCATACCCATTTAGAAGAATATGCCTTTGAAAACAATATCCTCAAACCAGGCTACGACCCCATGAGCTTAATGCCTTGGACAGCCAAAAAACTTCTCTGGAACCCAGAACCATTAGGCTCGTTTTTTGGCGAAGTTTGCCTGCAAGCTTGGCGACAAAATCCCAACGATTTTGGACGGGAAGTTATGAGAATATTAGAACAAAGGCTCGGTTGTGCCGACTTAGAATCAGCCCTCAATGCCCCCATCGAAACCAAACAAAAACAGCTAGTAACAGCTAATCGCTAATAGCTAATGGCTAATGGCTTCAGCAGCAATTGACCATTAGCAATTAGCAATTAGCAATTAGCAATCTCCCTATTAGCAAAAACCATGTTAGAAGGCTCAATTTTACAACAGCTGTCAGATGCCCACAAAACTGGGCCAAGACCGCTGCGTTTTGGCGTATATTACAAAAACACCTTAGTTGCCCTCTGCCACGCCTTAGAAGACAGTATATTATCCTCAAACTGTTCGCCTATAGTCATTACGGCATTTCAGCGGGGAAAGTGGTATCTGCAAGAAGCAGAGCGGTATCGCGAAATAGCGGCTAAATCGCGTCAAATTGCGATCATGGCAGCACCGGATAGCGGCTTTGCTGAACATCCCACCAGCAAGCTGCCCAATGTAGATTTAGTTAGCCTCGCTCCAGTCGATCCCGTGGCGCAAGAGTGGCACTTGATGATTCTGTCGCCCACATACACAGCAATGGTAATTTGTCAAGAGCTAGACCCAGCAGATTATGGGGCGGCGGGGCAGCCAGAAGCAGATTTGGAGCGCAAGTTTTACGGGTTTTGGACGTTTGAACCGGCGTTGGTATGGGAAACGGTAGAATTAGCGAAGTCTCACATCGGGAAATATAACCCCGAACTCGAAGAAAAATTAACCGCGCAGCTCAAAGCAATGCTCAGCGAGGGAAATCAGCAACCAGAAGATCTGGGTGCAATTGTATCCCGCGTGGTAGATTACCTTCAAACTAGCCACGAGGATTTGATTGAGGACAAGCACGCGGAAATACCCGCATCCCATCACGAAGTGTTGGATATTAACTTGGTTTCTAACGAGTTACAAGCTTTCGTGCGGATGGCGCAGCTGATGGAACTTGCCAATACGGGAAACCCCATGTCAACGGCAGAAGTAGCGGCGCTGGCAGAAACAATGGGGCAAATTTTAGATTTACCCGCATGGCAGTTAAAGCGCTTGCGCCTTGCAGGGTTACTCCACGGGTTAGTGCCATCTTTGACACCGGCGACTTCCTCGCCGGAAGAAGCGCCCTCCTGCCCCTTAGTGCCGGAGATACAAGCATTGCGTGCCATGCCGCAGTTGAAAGCGATCGCATCAATCATCACCCACTTTACCGAATGGTGGAACGGTAGCGGCTCTCCCGCCGGTTTAGCATATGATTCGATACCTTTGGAGTCGAGAATTTTAGGGCTAGTTACAGATTTTCAGTGGCGCGTCAGTCAGTATAAAGCATCCCAAAACAGTCGCGCCGAAAGTTTATCTCAAGCATTGGCAGAGTGTCAGGCGCTTGCAGGGGAGCGGTGGGACCCTAAACTAATAGAAGCCCTCACTCTTTTGGTCAAAGGTTTACAACAGGGACTCAACTTATCCGTAACCCCGCCTAAAGTGAGTACTGGCATGTGGTTATTTGATGACCATCAGGAAAGCAATTTGATTAGTCATTAATCATTTAGTCACAAGTTACCCATTACCGACTATGGAAGCTATACGATCGGGCAAGATTAAACATATGCCTGGGGCAGATCTAGAAGACGAAGATTTATCAAATCTCGACCTCAGTCGCGTTAATTTGGCGGGTGCTAACCTCGTCGGTGCAAATCTTTGCGGCTCGAAATTAGAAGGAGCAAAGTTAGAAGGATCTAATCTTTTGGGCGCTAATTTAGCATCTGCTGACTTACGCGCTCACCTGTTAGGCGCGAACTTAATGCAAGCTGATTTAACGGGTGCCGATCTGCGAGGTGCTAACCTTAGAGGCGTTAATTTAATGGGGGCAAAACTGACTGGAGTCTCTTTTGCCGGTGCTTTTTTAAGCGGTGCAAATTTGATGAGCGTAAACTTGCAGGGGGTAGACTTGCGCGGCGCAGATTTGCGCGGGGCTAATCTTACAGGCGCTAATCTCTTAGGAGTTGATTTGAGTCGCGCCGACTTGCGCGGTGCTAGCTTGAGCGATGCTAATTTGGAAGAGGCAGACTTGCGCGGGGCGAATCTTGCGGGTGCAGATTTACATGGGGCAAATTTGCTTTGTGCTGAATTAGAAGGCGCTAATTTAGATGGGGTGAATTTAGCCGCATCTTGCCTAGT
>DNGJ01000274.1:3090-16794 GCA_003486305.1 Cyanobacteria bacterium UBA11371 | reverse complement strand
ATTCTGCGCCGCCGTCAGGAAATTACCGCCAGCTATGCTGAAATTGCCAATCGTCAAGGAGAAGTAGCGGGGCGGGAAGCGGAATTGTTGAAAAATCAAGCCGAAATCGACCGACTTGTGAAGGAAGAACAACGCATCCAAGTGGCGATTAATCGGGCGCAGGAACAGTTGCAAAATACGGTAGCGCTATCGGCAAGAGATATTTTGACAAAAATTGCCGATAATCAAAAACGAGTGGCAGAAATTGATAGCCAACTTGCTCGCCTGCGCTTGGAAAATCAGAAAAAGCTCGATGAAATTTCCAGCCAATTAGTGAAAGCGGAACAAGCGGTTCAATACCAAGAATTGCGCGCACCAGAAGATGGGATCGTGTTCGATTTAAAACCGAATTCGCCTGGATACGTCGTCAGGGCAATTGATAACGAACCAGTGATGAAAATTGTACCTGCCGATAACTTAGTGGCAGCAGTTCACCTGCAAAACAAAGATATCGGACATGTCAGGGAAGGGATGGAAGTAGATATCAGCGTTGAATCCTTCCCCTCTACGGAATTTGGCACGGTTAAGGGCAAATTAGTTTCGATTGGTTCCGATGCCTTACCGCCGACCCAGGAACGTCCTTTCTATGCGTTTCCAGCGAAAATTGAGATGGAACGCCAGACGATTAGCGTCAACGGTAAGGAATACAATCTCCAATCTGGTATGGCGATTAATGCGACGATTAAGGTGCGTAAGCGCAAGGTGATCGATATCTTTACAGAGTTGTTCCAGAAGTCAACCGATAGCCTCAAGAATGTGAGGTAGTAACCCAAGTTGCTGGTTATAGGTTGTGACATTGGTAATTGGTAATTGGTAATTGGTAATTGGATTCATTGTCTACCCATTACCTTCGTTCCCCAGGCGCTTTTGCCTGGGAACCCTATTACCAGCGCCAAGCGATGTAATATCGTGTCCGGTAGCAATGGTAGTGTATAATTTTTGACGATAGTAGGGGCGGGTAATACCTGCCAATTAAGTGGAACTACGAGGTGTCTCAATAAACCCTTACTTAGCTTACGCACCGGGCATGATATAACTAGCAACTTGAGGTAGTAAGCCAAAACAAAATCTGAGAAAGCTGTGGGGATAATTGCTATCCCCACAGTTTTGTTTTATACGTAGCTTGAACCCGCACGCCTTTGTAGTAAGCCGGAGGGTGCGATCGCTTGTAAAATTAACCAACAGCGATTTCTGCTTACCCGAGGCATGACGCTGCCTGCCGGTTGCGATCGCTCCCATTTAATGGTATTCATGTTCGCAGAAAAATTATAGAGCCATCGGCGAAAACCCTGTATCTTTAGACCAGGGAGTGTCAAAAACCTAGATTGGGCTGAGCAAACGCAGTTAGTTGGAATCTTAGATTACTCTGTTTTTATTCCAAATCATTCACCAAAAATTGGATTTGACAAATCAACAAGCGCAAATAAAGGAATCCCAAGACAAAATGAGTTCAATCAACTGGCATGTTAAAAATTTATCGGAGAAACTGGCGTTTTTACTAGCAATTATTCCGGCAATTTTGCTCGGAATCCTGATCTTAAAGTACGGTGTCAACGTTCCGTATTGGGATCAGTGGGATTTGGCTAGCATGTTTAAAAAAATCTATGCGGGTAATCTGACATTCCAAGACTTGATGGCGCAGCACAACGAAAGCAGATTCTTATTTCCTCGGCTGCTGTTCATAGGGTTGGCATATTTGACCGGGTGGGATGTCAGATATGAGATGTTGGTTATCTTTATTTTGGCTTGCCTCGTCTCGTTCAACCTTTACCGTTTAAGCTTAGTAACAGTAGCGGGTAGCCCGGTAAAATTGATGCTGCTAGCTGGGCTGTCAAATATGTTAATATTTTCACCGATTCAGTATGAAACTTTGCTATGGGGAATGCAAGTGGTGGTATTCGCTCCCATTGTCTGTCTCACGAGTTGTATAGTAGTAGCATACTCGAATCTGAGCCTAAGAATTAAAATTTTAATCGGGCTAGTTTTATCAACGGTGGCAACTTTTTCTTTCGCCAACGGCTTGTTGTGCTGGGTGTTAGCTTTTCCAGTAATTGCTTTAGCTAAACCCAAGGCATGGAAAGAGTTACTTAAGGAGAAATGGTTAATTTTAACTTGGGGAGTAGGATTTATAGCCAATGGGGTTATTTACTTTTATAACTACAGTAAGCCAGCCCATCACCCAAGCTTGACAGAGGGACTTGTACAGCCGGTTAAAGCGTTAAATTACTTTGTAGCATACCTGGGAGCGCCCCTGGCTCAAAATAACTTAACCGTCGCCACGATCGTTGGTACAGTTTTGATGCTGACTTTTATGGGCGTGGTGCTGTACCTGGTAAGATTTAGTCACCAAAATAACTTAATCCATCGCACAATTGGTTGGTTAACAATAGCTGGGTATACCCTAATTAGTGCAGCGATTACAACCTCTGGGAGAGTTGGGTTTGGAGTTGAACAGTCGCTGTCTTCTAGATATGCAACGTTTCAAATATATTTAACGGTGGCTTTGATTTACATGACAGCAATTATTATAGAAGATGCCAGCGTGAGAAAAATTTTGGCAAGCCCAAGTTTGACGGCGAATCGAATTATCTCATCGTTGCTGACTATCGTGATATTTTTACACTCTATAACGGCAGCATACGGGATTGATAGAATGGAGGAAAGCCATGTTGCTCGATACCGAGGCAAAGCTTGTTTGTTGTTGATAAATGTCGTAAAAGATGATAATTGCATCCAGGTACTTTTTCCAGATCCAGATCGGTTGAAAGTCACGGCTGGGATTTTGAATAGCATGGGATTTTTAAAGCCAGGATTGGTGAAAAGTAACCCAATAGAAAAGATTAATATTTTCCAAGAAAAGGGGAAAAATTACGGATGGTTGGACGGAATCGAGCGAGTCGATAACTCGGGATATAAGATGTCGGGATGGGCAGTTTTACGAAACAAAAAAAAGCCAGCGGATGGGGTGATTTTGACTTATGAAAATAAGCGGGGAGAAGCGATCGCATTCGCCGTGGCTTCCCCAGAAATGAAAAGAAAAGATGTGGCGCAAAGTTTAAATAGCAACGCTTATCGGAATTCGGGGTGGGAAAAATTCATACCCTTGGCTCAAATTCCCCAAGCAGCAGAGAAAATCAAGGCTTGGGCTTTTGATGCGGATACGGGGAAAGCTTACCAGTTGAATGGATCTCGCAGCCTAGCAAAATAAAATAACTTGGAATAGTATCGCCAAAGATAGGGGAGGATTGCAAGTGAACGTTGTCAAGACAAACATAAATGATGTTCTGCTAATAGAACCTAAAGTTTTTGGAGATAGTCGGGGTTTTTTTTACGAAAGCTACAACGAGAAAGCATTCGCCCAAAAAACAGGCGCAAACGTCCGCTTCGTCCAAGATAACCACTCGCGATCGGCTAAAAATGTCCTGCGAGGTTTGCACTATCAAGTGCAAGAACCCCAAGGAAAGTTAGTGCGGGTAGTTGTAGGAGAAGTGTTTGATGTAGCGGTAGATATTAGAAAAAGTTCGCCGACGTTTGGGCAGTGGGTGGGTTACCATTTGAGTGGGGAAAACAAACGGCAACTGTGGATTCCCGCCGGATTTGCTCACGGATTTTTAGTCGTTTCAGAAGTGGCGGAGGTGTTGTACAAAACCGACAACTACTATGCACCGCAGCACGAAAGGTGTATTCTGTGGAACGATCCGGATTTAGCGATCGCTTGGCCTTTTGGTGAATCTCCCATATTATCCGCTAAAGACGAAGCGGGTAAATTGTTTAAGCAAGCAGAAGTGTTTGAATAAGTCAAGGAGCGTGGCGAATTCAGCAAGTTCGGCCTGTTGAAACCATGAGCAATTAACCATTAGCTATTAGCAATACAATGAAGCGAATTTTAGTTACTGGGATTAACGGTCAGCTAGGGCAAGAATTACAAAAAACTCTAGCATCTGCTGCCGAAGTTATCGGTGTGGGTCGAGAAAGAGTAGACTTTTCCCAACCTGAGAGTCTGCGTCAGATAATTGCAGAAGTGAAACCAAATGCGGTTATTAATTCAGCAGCTTACACGGCGGTGGATAAAGCGGAAAGCGAATTCGACTTGGCGATGGCGGTGAATGGTCAAGCGCCCGGTATCGTCGCAGAAGAATGCCAAAAACTGGGGATTCGCTTAATTCACGTTTCTACCGATTATGTGTTTGATGGTACTAAAAGCTATCCCTATCAAGATACCGATCCTACCAATCCTTTGAGTGCCTATGGCAAATCTAAACTCGCAGGCGAATTGGAAATTCGCAAAAATTGCGAAGATAGCGTTATCATCAGAACCGCTTGGGTTTATGGTGTAGGTGGGAAAGGTAATTTTGTCAAAACGATGCTAAGGTTGGGAAGCGACAAAGAAGAACTTCGCGTCGTTGCAGATCAAATTGGTAGTCCGACTTGGACGGGAGATTTAGCCAATGCGATCGCCAGTTTACCCGATAACACTCCTCCCGGCACTTATCATTACACCAACAGCGGCGTCGCCAGCTGGTACGATTTTGCAGTGGCGATCTTTGAAGAAGCATCGCAACTAGGCTGGAATTTAAAAGTGCAACGGGTAATTCCCATTACTACAGAAGAATATCCCACCCCGGCAAAAAGACCTGCCTATTCCGTGTTATCTTGTGCCAAAATAGCAGCAGTTTTAGGAACCAATCCTCCCCACTGGCGTCAAGGATTGCGTCAGATGCTGAAGGATTTTAGAGGTAAAAATTAAGATGAAAGCACTGATTCTATCCGGCGGTAAAGGTACGCGGTTGCGCCCTCTAACTTATACAGGGGCAAAACAATTAGTTCCCGTTGCCAATAAGCCGATTCTGTGGTACGGAATTGAAGGCATTGTCGCCGCAGGAATTAGCGAGATTGGGATTATTATCAGCCCCGAAACAGGGGAGGAAGTGAAAGCGAAAACAGGTAATGGCGATCGCTTCGGTGCCAAAATTACTTATATCCTGCAAGAACAGCCCGCGGGTTTAGCCCACGCGGTTAAAGTCGCCCAGCCTTTTTTAGGGGATTCTCCATTTATTATGTATTTGGGCGATAACCTGATACAAAGCGACTTGGGCTTATTTTTAGAGAAATTTAGCGATCAAGGGGTAGATGCTTTAATATTACTGCGACGAGTTGCCAATCCTAGCGCGTTTGGCGTGGCGACGGTGGATGAAAGCGGACGAGTGTTGCAATTGATAGAAAAACCGAAAGTCCCCCCCTCGGATCTGGCGCTGGTGGGGATTTATTATTTTTCTGACGCGATTCACGATGCGATCGCTAATATTCAACCCTCCCCCCGTGGCGAACTAGAAATCACCGATGCGATTCAATACTTAATTAACCAACAAAAACGAGTCGAAGCTTGTCAATTAGAAGGTTGGTGGCTAGATACTGGTAAAAAAGATGACCTGTTAGAAGCCAATCGCATTATCTTAGACACCTGCTGTCTCACCTCGGATATCAAAGGTGAAGTAGACGAGAAAAGTCAAGTAATTGGACGAGTGCAAATCGGTTCTGGAACTAAAATAATTAATTGCACGATTCGCGGGCCGGTCAATATCGGTAGCGATTGCCATATCGAAAACTGCTATATCGGCCCTTATAGTAGTATCGCCGATAAAGTTAAACTAATCGATGTTGACTTAGACCACAGCGTGCTTTTACAAGGGGCTAAAGTTGTCGGGATTCATCAACGAATTGTAGATAGCGTCATTGGACAACGCGCCCAGTTAACCGTTGCTCCTCAACGTCCGAAAGCTTTACGGTTTATGATAGGGGATGACAGCCAAATTGAGCTAGCGTGATTTACTTTGTTACCGTTAACTATTACTCAACCGATGCGATCGCCCAATTAATCCAATCGATTCAATCGAACAATGGCGGCGAATATACATTTATTATAGTCAATAATTCCGCAGACGATGCCGCCATTCATCATCTAAAAACCGACAAGATAATTATTATTGAAACGGGAGAAAATTTAGGTTTTGGTCGAGGCTGCAACAGGGGTTTAAATTGGATTTATGGCAAAGATCCGCAAGCAATAGTCTGGATAATCAATCCAGATGCTTACTTTATAAATAATTCCATACAGCCAGCAAAGCTATTTTTATTAAGTTATCCAGAAATATCAATTTTAGGCACAATTGTTTGCGAACCGACAGAAAAAATTTGGTTTAGTGGCGGTGAATTTATCCCAAAGAATGGAGAAATAATTGCTACAGACACACCCATATCCTCACCAGAAAAACCCTACGCACATACACAATGGGTTACGGGATGCAGTCTGCTGATTAACCTCAAACAATTTCCGGATTGTCCGCAATTTGACCCGGATTACTTTTTATACTATGAAGACTGCGATTTTTGTCTGCGCTATGGCGAAAGGGGACATATTATAGCTATAACAGATAAAATTAAAGTGATGCACCAACCTTCTTCGATTACAAATAGAAACATCAACTTAAAAATAGAACACACCATTTATAGTTATTTATTGACCCTGGAAAAGCACGCCAGCAACCTAGTTTTATTGTACCGAATTGTGAGAATTAGTTTATCGGCGCTGATTTCGCTACCCTTTCAGCGTAAAATAGCGATGAGTGAAATAAAAGGAGTTTTGAAGTATTGCGAGAGACTAATTCCCTGTTAATAAATTTATCGTGCTTGACGGCTAAGCCGACGGGGTTAGCCACATATTCTATGAATATATTTCCCGAACTACAGCGGCTGAATCCAACCTTATTGGTGCCCCAATCGATCCCGCCTTATAAATGTTACCAGGTTCCGCAAAACCTCAGTTCAGACCAAGGAACCAAGGGACATATCCGCCGTTTAGCTTGGACGCAATTGCAGTTGCCTCAAATTTGTCGTAAGCTGCGATCGCGTCTATTATTTTCCCCAATTCCAGAAGCACCTTTATTCTCTGGCTGTCGTTACGTTGTCACGGTTCACGACTTAATTCCTTTACGCTTCCCGGTAAAATATTCTCGATTAACAGCGTATTTTCGCTACTACGTACCCAGGGTTTTAGAACAATCAGAACATATTATTTGCGATTCAGAATCAACCGCAAAAGATGTTACTAATTTTTTCAATATACCTTATAATAAAATTACCCCGATTTTACTGGCACACGATGCCAATAATTTTCGAGTTTTAGATTTACATACAAGCAATTATTTCCTTTATATAGGCAGACACGACCCTTATAAAAATTTGCAAAGATTAATTTTGGCGTTTGCGGCTTTACCCAATTATAAAGAGTATGAATTGTGGATAGCGGGGCCAAGCGATCGCCGCTATACCTCTATTATAAAAGCATTTATAGAAGAGAAAAATATTCAGAATGTAAAGTTTTTGGATTACGTGGATTATAGGGAATTGCCGGTGTTGATTAATCGTGCGATCGCTTTAGTATTCCCCAGTCTTTGGGAAGGGTTTGGTTTGCCAGTTTTAGAAGCAATGGCGTGTGGAACTCCTGTGATTACTTCTAATCTTTCTTCATTACCAGAAGTTGCAGGAGATGCGGCGATTTTAATTAACCCTTATAACGTGGAAGAAATTACAGAAGCGATGCAAGCAGTAGCGGGTGATGCGGGGTTAAGAAATAAATTACGTCTAGCTGGACTTGCCAGATCTAAACAATTTAGTTGGACAAAAACGGGACAGGCAACTGCCAATGTACTGCAACGCTATCTTTGAATAAGTATGAAAGTAATTTATGACCCGGAATTGGATATCTTTTTCTTCTGCCCTATACCCTACACCATTTATCGCTGGTATATTCAGATACTAGCACTCTACCAAAAGTTATAGAAAAAGCGTAATTTACATTCTTTCCAAAGGGGGAAGAGCGTTCAAATAATTAGCAGTAATTTAGCTAAAGATTAGGATATTCGTAGCAAAGGAAACAAATTATATGAACAACGAACCTGATGCAAACCGCGATCCGATTTCTGGTGAAACAGGAGCGCATCCAGTTGGTACGGGGATAGGTGCTGCGGGTGCTGGTGCAGTGGGTGCAGCGATCGGCGGTGCGATTGGTGGGCCGGTAGGAGCAGCTATTGGTATTGCAGTGGGTGCATTCGCTGGCGGCTTGGCTGGAAAAAGCGTCGCCGAAACTATTGACCCCACAGAAGAGGATGCATACTGGCGCGATAACTATACCTCTGAACCTTATGTAGAACCTGGTGTGGGTTATGATGACTACGCACCCGCTTACCGGACTGGGTATGATGCATTTCCTCGCTACTACGGTACTGGCAAAAACTACGATGAAATAGAGCCAGAATTACAGCGCGAATACGAAACGAATCGTGGCAATTCAAACTTAACTTGGGAAAAAGCGAAACACGCCACCCGCGCTGCATGGGACAAAGTTGAACGCACAATTCCCGGCGACATCGATAAAGACGGAAAGTAGTTAATAGCTTCCCAGGGAATCAATATCCATAGGACAGGCATGATAGTAGACATCATGCCTTTTAGTCTTCAACTAACTCAAAATTAACCCGTGCATAAATCTCGCGAAAACCGATCTGAAACTCAATAGAATCCAGTACTAAAACTGCATCCTCTCCTTCATACTCCTTAAAAATCCATTCACCTGGCGATCGCTTAGCATATTGTTCGACTGAGAAACTATACTGGTCAATTAAAATATATTCCTGAAACTCCGGAATTGAGCGGTAATATTTAAACTTATCTGTTTTGTCATAATCTTTTGTTGACTTTGATAATACTTCAACAATCAAACAAGGATTGGTAATCGTTGTTGTACCAGTTCCTTCATAGACAGGTTCACCTTTGACGACCATTACATCAGGATAAGTATAGAGGCGATACTGAGGCAGCCATAATTTTATATATCTTGACCTTGTACTGTCAATGGAAATCTCTTGTAAAAATTTCCAGCAATTTTATTGTGGTTCGTTGTTCCACCTGTCATGGGTATAATTTCTCCATCTCGGTATTCACTTTTGTATTCAGCTTTTTCTTCCAACTCCAGATACTCTGCGGGAGTGTAGTAACGCTTTTCTGTTTGGACTACCATAGGACTCCCCTAATTAAATGGCATTCTTTTGTTTTATTTTAGCACTTCTAACACGGCTTTCCCATTAATCTGAAACACTTGGGGCTTCGCGGGTTTATTTAAATTGTTTGAAAGTATCAAAGGTTATTGGTAAAACCCGCCCCTACGATCTCTATATTTTAATCTGTAGGGATGTAAACTCATCTATTCATTTTATCACTTCTAATACGGCTTTAGGTAAAAGCTTATCCTTAAACCATACAATCCTTGCCGGTGTATCGCTCACCTTGACGCCAGCTTTTTCTAAATTTAATCGCTCAGAAATAGCCAAAATCAAATTATCGCAACCAGCGCGACGAACTTGGGAAAATTTCTTTTGCAAATATTCCGGACGCCAGTAACCAACTATTTCCAATAAAAACGACCTGCCATCGGGATGAACTAAGCGAAAATCGGGAATCATCACGCTACCCGGAATGGGAATTAAGTCAACTTCTCGTTCTAATACCCAATCAGTTTTGAGCGCATCCCACCTATCTGCAAACGAAGCTTCAATCATGCTGTCGTAAGGTTTACCCGGTGGATAATGAGACACTAAACCGCAATTAGAATCGAGACTAAACCGCCCAATCTTTTCCTTATTAGTGTAAAAATCGCGGGTTTGTAAAGTTGCTTGCAGGCTCCATTTTGTCACGTGTAATAAAGCAGGGAGAAGTTTAGCAATTGCCAACCCATACCTCGTACTAGGTTTAAACAAACTCGTAGGGCCATCAATCGAAATCGTAAACCCGTGGTCGGCATCCCCTTCAATATAAGCCATCAATTGAAACAACTTTAAATAGCGAAACAAAAGCTTATATTCCCCCGGAACATTGCGGTGAGCATTAAGCGCAATTTGACTCGCCCGATAAAAAATTCCCTGCACTTGGGAGAGGTTATAACGATGCAACAAATCTTCAGCTATAACGGGGTCAAATTGCGTCAAAATTCTATTTTCTTGTAAATCGGCATATAAACCAGTTTTAATATGTTCTGGTATAACTTCGCGCTTGAGTTCTTGACTCAATTGATCTGCTAGATTGCTCAGTATTCTTTGAGACGCCAACGGATTAGGAATTGATTTAGCCGATAGGGAAAACACGCGCTGACGCAACTCCTGGGGTTCTAGGGGACTAACAACTTCAAACGTACAAAAACCGCTTTTCAAAAGATGAGCCAATCCGCGCTTCAAGCGATAATCTGGACTATCGCCTTCCAACTCTAAAAGCTGACTGTCTAGTTCCCCTTGAGTTTTCCCTACCGCGTCTTGAAAACAAGTAATTAAATCGTTAGCTATTTCTAGATTTCGGTCATCAATCTTCAGGTGCTTGGGAACGATTGACTCTCCATTTTGCCGGTGAATTAATAAATCGCTTGGTAACATCGTAATTTTAGATTTTAGATTTTAGATTTTAGATTTTAGATTGAATTTGATTGTGGGATACTGGAGGCAGAGCCTCCTAGTATTCGTTCCCAGGCTGAGCCTGGGAACTAGAGGAGGGAGGCTCCGCCTCGCTTGATTCTTCAGAGACATTGTATTTCCCTGATGACTTCGATTCAGCAGCTTTATAACCACTTTTATTACCAACTCCATAAATCGGTTCAGACGGTACAATCTCCAACTGACGATACTTCTTCTCCTCTCTTCCTTGGCGTTCTACCCCAGGGGAAGCCGCTGCGCGTCTATGGCGTCTTGGCGGTTCATTTTTTTCCACCCCTCTACGGCGCTGCGAAGTACCCTCTTCACTCGTATCTTCTGTCACCACCTCATACAAAATTGCTCGCTTATTTTTATCCTGACCTTTACGCAAAATTCGCCCCAATCTTTGAATGTACTCGCGCGGCGAACCCGTCCCGGATAAAATAATTGCAATACTTGCCGCTGGCACATCTACCCCCTCATTTAAAACGTGAGAAGCAACCAGAGTATTGTATTCCCCCTCGCGAAACTTGGTTAAAATTTCATGGCGTTCCTTCACAGGGGTTTGATGAGTAATCGCCGGAATTAAAAACTCTTGAGAAATGCGATAAACCGTTGCATTATCCGTCGTAAATATTAGCATCCGTTCTGGATAATGTTCCGCCAATAAGTCGGCGAGGACGCGCATTTTGCCATCGGTTCCCACGGCAATTTCTCTAGCTTCTCGATGCGCTAACATTGCTCGCCTTCCAGCAGGAGATCTAGCACTGACCATGACAAATCTGCGCCAGCCATCTAAACTTGCTAATTTAATCTTTTCTGACTTGAGAAAATCATTGCGGATTTCGATGAGTTTGTTGTAGCGATCGCGCTCGATTTGCGATAGCTTAACTTTAATCGGAATAATCTCGTGAGTCGCCAGCGCTTGACCCGCCAATTCCTCGGCCCTCTTGCGATAAACCTCGACGCCGATTAAACTATTAAGGTCAGAATGCTTACCATCAGAGCGTTCTGGAGTAGCGGAGAGTCCGAGACGGTAGGGAGCGATCGCATACTCGGCAATAACGCGATAAAATTCCGTTGGCAGATGGTGACACTCATCAAAAATTAACAACCCATAGCGATTTCCTAACGTTTCGGCATGAATTGCCGCACTATCATAAGTAGCAACCAGAATAGAACTTTTATCCCGCGAACCTCCTCCTAATAACCCAATTTCCGCATCAGGAAAAGCTGCCAATAAATGAGCATACCACTGATGCATTAAATCCAAAGTCGGTACCACAATTAAACTACTGCGCGGCGTTGCTTGTAGCGCCAATTGTGCTAAATAAGTCTTACCCGCCGCAGTCGGAAGAACTACTACCCCTTTCCTTCCCGCCAGCTTCCAAGCAGCTAGCGCCTCGCTTTGGTGAGGATATGGTTCCATCTCCAAACTGGGGACGAGTTTAAGCGCTTCAAATTCCTTTGCTTCATCGATAAAATTAATTTCTTCCGCTTGCATTGCTTCCACCAAAGGACGATAGTGAATCGCTCTAATGCGGAATTTTTCTACTCTGTCATCCCAAGTGGCGAATTCCACCCAACTTTTGCCTCGGGGCGGTGGGTGGAGAATTAAAGTACCTCGGTCAAAAGTTAATGTTGGAGTACGCGGCATTCGCTTTCAAGTTCTGCTAGAGATAAAACATTACGCTCAACTCGAATCACAATAGGTCTTGGTCTATTGAGAATTAGTTCGTTATGTCGTTTCAGTAAAATCAACTGCGCGACGATACTAACAATAATTTTACGCTTACGCAACTGAAACATTGCTTTACGGGAAAACTTGGCGCGTCTAATGATGGCTTCTTCTAACTTGTAATAACAGCTTTCTCCGTTTTTAGAAATAATGAAGAAATATCCCGGTATGTAATCGCCTTTATTCGCCCAAAAGGCATATCGTTCCCCCAGGGTAAAGTAGTGAAACACCGACTTAGCTTTAGAGGTTTTCAGGAGTTTTTGGGAAACTCCTAAAGGATTAAAAGTAACGGTCGAGCGAATGTAATCAGAGTATTGAGCAGCGATTTGCTGGGCAACTTTTCCGCCTAAACTTTCGCCAATCAAGTCTGGTTTATTTCCCCGTTCGGCATGGTACTTGAGCCAATCAATCGCTCCTTGTTTAATCGCTGCATGAAACTGTCGTTTTAAGCCAGCGACAAAGACATCGGGCGTATCCTCTAAGACCCGCTCAAAAGGAAACCAAGACCCATATCCGCGTATCGTCAGAACGGGTGGATTTGCGGAATCTAAGGCAACGCGACCTTCCGCATAAAAACCTGTCGGTGGGTCTTCAAATAACCGTTCAATTGCGTAGCCTCCAGCGATTTTTTGGCCTACCTGATGTCTAATGTAAATTGAAGGTTCGTCTGGGTTAAAAACAGTACTAAGTTGAGGTTTAGCAAATCTTTCGTACAGGAAATCGAGGGCGTGCCTTCCCGTTTTCGCATCTACGAAGTCTGGTAAATCGCCTTCGACAAAACCAGGGCTACCTAAAAAGCTATCATTGGGCGTTTGGCGCAGATTTTTTGGTTTGAAGAACCACATGCAATTGAGTAAAGATGTCGTTGTTATTACACTCTACAATAGTATGGCTTATAGGTTGCCTCGTGCCGGAAAGTTAATGTAGGAGTACGCGGCATTAGTTTATTAAATCATCGGTTGTACCAGAGGCAAAACTGTAATGAACTCCGAAAAGCGGTTGAAATCATCAACATTATTAGTCAGCAATTGGCTAATTCCATAAACCAGCATCGTTGCCACAATATTCGCATCGTGTACCTGCCTACCGACCATAGGAATTTGTCCCATTAGCGTTAACAGCCTTTCCATCACCTGGGGGTCATCTTCAGCGATGCGAAAACGAGTTTGAAAAAGGCGAACATCCTCAATCAATGTCGCGACGGGCAGGGGATTAGTAAATGGCTGAGGACGGGAGAGAATTGCTAAATATTCCCGTAATATTTGCCGACTAATCCACACCTCAACAGAGGAATCGTAAAGGCGCTGAATCGCTTGCAGCGCTGCTTGGTGAAACGGCGATTGATTTGTTGCTGCGTACACAAAAATATTTGTATCGATAAAAACAGAACTATCTGCCCCATTCATCATACAT
>DNGJ01000274.1:0-2846 GCA_003486305.1 Cyanobacteria bacterium UBA11371 | reverse complement strand
TTAGCAGGCCAAGGGCCAACATCGTGTACGGGGAAGTTTAAAGGTGGACGTTCTTTCTTTGTCACCAACTTCGGTGGCACGGGTTGTTCATCAATGACTAATATTACCTGATGTTCGCCGGGGGGAATATCTGGGGGTAATTGCAGGGTAATTTTGCCATCAGGGGTAACAATAACAGTGGTAGCGATCGCTTTCATATCTTCTCTCCTAAATATCTACCCATTTTAAATATAACCTAATTTGCTAGTTACCTTTTTAGGCTAATGGCTAATGGCTAATAGTATATCTCTAAAATATTTCCCCGCTCAATTAGCAATTAGCAATTAGCAATTAGCAATTTTTAAACCCATGATAGTTATCACTGGCAACTTGCGTATATAGTAAATTCATGCCTACGCCCAGAATTCATTATGCAACCGGATAACGAAATTGCTGTCGAATTCCGCCACGTAACCTATTGCCTAAATCGCCGTCCTCTGGTAAGCAATCTAAACTTTACCATCCAAAGGGGCGAAATTTTGGTATTGTTGGGGCGCAGCGGTAGCGGTAAAACGACTACCATGAAGCTAATTAATCGCCTTCTCACCCCAACTACAGGGAAAGTGCTGGTAGAAGGAATTCCTACAGTTGAATGGAAGGCGATTCGACTGCGAAGGCAAATCGGTTATGTAATTCAAGAAATTGGTTTGTTTCCTCATTTCACCGTTGAGCGTAATGTAGGATTGGTGCCTTCTTTAGAGGGATGGACGCGCGATCGCATTCACACCCGCGTCGAGGAACTATTGCAACTTGTGGGACTAGATCCGCAACAATTTGCCAAACGGTATCCTCACGAACTATCTGGCGGACAGCGCCAGCGGGTGGGGGTAGCGCGAGCGATCGCAGCCGATCCACCTATACTTTTAATGGACGAACCTTTCGGCGCCCTCGACCCAATTACCCGGATTGAAATTCAGCGAGAATTTCGCCAATTGCAACAACAATTGGGAAAAACTGTGATATTTGTTACCCACGATATCCAAGAAGCATTGCTCCTCGCCTCTAGAATTGGCCTAATGCAAGAAGGGCAATTGGTAGCATTAGGAACGCCATCAGAGTTTATGGGTAGTCAACATAAAGAAGTGCGCGCCTTTATGCAATGTCTTCAACCTTGGCAATCCCAATAGCTAATGGCTAATGGCTAATGGCACTTAAACTATTAGCAATTAGCAATTAGCAATTAGCAATTAGCAATTAGCAATGACTATTGACTTCCTCCTGCAATATCAAGATGAAATAATACAACTGACTTTAGAACACTTGTTTCTAGTCGGCATTTCAACAGGTATTGCCATTTTAGTTGGTATCCCCTTGGGTATTTTAATTACCCGAAAACCAGAATTTAGCCAACTCGTGTTAGGTTTTGCCAACATCATGCAAACAATACCGAGTTTGGCACTATTTGGGTTTTTGATTCCCATCAGCGGCATTGGCGAATGGACGGCAATTATAGCGCTGACTTTGTATGCATTATTGCCAATTATCCGCAATACTTACACAGGAATTGTAAATGTTGACCCAGCTATCCGGGAAGCAGGTCGCGGCATGGGAATGACTTCACAGCAGCTGTTGTGGCAAGTAGAAATCCCGCTAGCCTTCGGTGTCATTTTAGCAGGCATCCGCGTCGCGACCGTCATCGCTATTGGTCTGGCGACTATTTCCGCCGCCATCGGTGCCGGTGGTCTGGGAGAATTTATCTTTAGAGGACTGGCGACGGTCAACGGTCAGTTAATTTTGTTGGGTGCAATTCCAGCCGCACTGATGGCATTAGTGGTAGATTTTTCCTTGGGCTTGGTTGAACGGCTGCTAACACCAACTGTGGGAAGGAATAAGCAAAGATGAAGAAAAGAAGATTTTTGGCGCTGTGTCTGAGTAGCTTTAGTTTAATTGTAGCGATCGCAGCCTGCAATACTCGTCCGCAAAACCAGATTGTGATTGGTTCAAAAAACTTTACCGAACAACTAATTTTGGGAGAACTCCTCGCCCAGCATATCGAAGCGAATACAAATATCAAAGTAGACCGCCGCCTTAACTTAGGCGGTACATTTGTCTGCCATCAAGCCATCACCGCAGGCGAAATTGATGCTTATGTCGAGTATACTGGAACGGCTTTTACCGCCATCTTGAAAAAACCACCTATCTCTAATTCCCAACAAGTTTACCAGCAAGTAAAACAAGCCTACGCGCAGCAATTCCAATTAGAAGTAACCGAACCTTTGGGATTTAACAATACCTTTGCGATTATCATTCGCGGCGAAGATGCGCGGAAAGAAAATATTAAAACTATCTCCCAAGCGGCGAAGAAAACTCCTGAATGGAAAGCTGGATTTGGCTACGAATTCATCGAACGGAAAGATGGATTTCCCGGATTAGCCAGAACCTATGGACTGCGCTTTGCCGAACCTCCCCGCGTTATGGATTTAGGACTAATGTACCGCGCCTTAAAAGAAAAGCAAGTAGATTTAGTAGCGGGAAACTCAACCGACGGATTAATTGACCGTTTGGATTTGACCGTGCTAAAAGATGATAAACAATACTTTCCGCCCTACGATGCAGTCCCCATCGTGCGGCAACAAACTTTAGAAAAATATCCCCAATTGCGTCAAGCACTGCAACAACTTGGCGGAACTATTACTGAAAAAGATATGCGGAGCTTAAATTACCAAGTTGATGGAGAAGGCAAAGATGTTAAACAGGTCGTACAACAGTTTCTCAAGTCTAAAGGTTTAGTAAAAAAATAGGATAAAGCTATGAAAGATCCTGCAATCAAACCCCTTGCAAAGGGAGGCAGAGCCTCGGAGAACTCG
>DNGJ01000271.1:15299-18717 GCA_003486305.1 Cyanobacteria bacterium UBA11371 | reverse complement strand
ATTTGTACCGAAGATTTCCCATGCCGTGTCCCTACGCTGCAAACTCTTACCCAATTACCAATTAGCAATTAGCAATTACCAATTACTTAATGCGGAGACTCGATCCGCGATCGCCTAAATGTGCAAAATCGAGTGATTCTCCCGCCTCGAGTGCGGATCTAATTGCGGCTTTATCTAGATCGACGCTAATCTTCTGAAACTTTTCTGGCAATTCATTGGGTGATACGGATTCATCGACAATTAAAGGCGCTTTGCCACCATTTTTTGCCAAGGTTAATTTGTAGCGCGCCGTGTCAATCGTTTTCAGCTTGTTGACTTCAAAAAAGTATTTTAGTCTTTCTTTGAGCATTTCGGCTTTTTTTTCATCCTTGGCGGCTAAATCGCTTAAGCGTTTGGCTTCTGCTTTGCGAACAGATGCTCTAGCTTGCAATTCGGAGATTAAGGCGGCGTAATTATCCAGCTTGCGATCGCGCTCTTCTCCCAATTGCTCTAGCCAACTGGTAATCAACTGTTCGCCCTCGCTATCGTTGTCTTCTATCTCATCTAGCAACGCTGTTAACTCGCCGATCTCTGCTGAAATGCTAAACAGGGTTCTCGATTGTCCTGATACATTCTGCGGTGCGGTGCTTTCCATTGATTTGACTCCTGATGTGACATTAATTTAACAATATCCCAAAACCATTCTTTTTCAACTATAATATATATTAGGTACACTTCATTATCCATCAGTTCAAACTTTTTCAATTACTTCTTTTTTGAACCGCAGATAAACCCAGATGTTTATCGAATTTATCTGTGGTGCGGCGCACTCTTGTGGTTTATTCTTGTGGTGCAGGCGTCTCGCCTGCAACTGTCAAATCAGATATCGTTACTGAGGGAAAATCGAAATATGGCACGCAAAAAAAATCAACCATCAGCAACAGAGACAGCGAATAACCAAACAAAATTCACGCTGTACAATTTTGCCGGACAGCCAAAAGCATACTATTTAGTTGACCGAGTTCATCGTCAACTAACTTCAGATCAAATCCCCGAAAAATCTGTTGCTCACAGCATTATCATTATCGATCGCTCAGGTTCTATGTATTATGACATAGGGCCGTTGAAAGAAACCTTGATTAAACTTTTGACCTTGGATGAATACAACAATTACCAGCTACTAATTACCCTGATATCTTATGCATCCCACGGAGACGTTACTTGTCACTTCCAGCGAGTTCCCATCCAGGAAGTAATGAAAGCTAATTCTTCCTATATCCAAGAAATTCAAAAAATCCAAACAGGTTGTTTTACCTGCATATCTCAATCGATGACAATGGCTAAGTCTTTCTTGCGCGAAGGAGAGCTTACTGCTATCAATTTACACAGCGACGGATACGCGAACGATCCTAGTGCTAATTCCGAAGCAAATACCCTGGAGAGGATTTGCGAAGAACTGAAAAACATGGATGTTTTTGTTAACACCATTTCCTATTCTGCTGCTGACTTCCGAATACTTTCAAAAATCGCCAACACCGTATCGGGGACTTGCATTCGCGCCGGGGAAGTCAGGCAAGTTTATGATGGACTTTACCAAAGTGCAAAACTCTTAGGTAATGCGGTAGCAACGGCGATTGAAGAACCTTTGATTAAAGAGTACGATTACCAAGTTTTTGTGTCTAAAAGCGGTCAGAAAATCAATGGTTCATCCAGCACGCTGAAGATTATCGGACTTAAAGAAGATGATGATGGTGTCTTCTACAAATATCAGAAAATTAGCCAAGAAGACTACGATAAACTAACCGACATTCCTGTGGCGCAAACAGATGAATCTGTGTTCGCTTTTGCGAAGGCGAATTTGGCTAATGGAAACTTGAATACTGCTAAGTATGCGCTGGCGAGTACCTTCGATGCAACGTTGACTGAAAAACACGCCAAGGCGCTGACAAATGCCGAAATAGCTGAATTAACTCAAGACGTTGATTTAGCTATTTTCGATTCGTCTGTGTTGGCGAGTCACGAAATCTTGGATAGCGTCAAAGTCAACGATAAAATATCGGTGCTGGAGTTAGTCAACTTGTTGGAGGAAAACAACAGCAACATCATTATCAACATCAAAGAATTGCAGAAAAACTATCGGCGAAAAGGAGTAAAGAGGATTAACGGTTCGAGAGATGAAAATGGTAAACTCGTCGAACCTTGGTTGAAGACGGAATTTTTAGATGGTGGCGAATATGTGAGGATGGGGACGTTTGAAATTAATCGCAATACCGCTACGATCAATATGCTGATTACCAGACCTGTTAAACTGGTAAAGGTTGAAGATAGCAGCCAAATCAGCGAAGTAGCTGGGGTGCTGATTACCAATCTGGAAAGTTTCAATAATTATACGATTGTCAGCGACGGAGAGGTAAACGTCAAGTCGCTGCAAGTCAAACTTAGCAGTAAGAAAGTCTTTGATTTGTTGAAGGAAAAGGGTGTAATAGAAGCAGAAAGTTTCGATTTCAGAGATGAATACACCATCAGGTTAGACAATTTGCCCCTCGTGCCTTTTACTGGCAGTTATGGTAAGATTGATGGGTTGTTTAAGGAGTTAGCCGAAATCAAAATACTGGCTAGTATTTTAGCGGCTCATTTGAAAGAAGAATCGGATGCTTATACCGCCGAACAGTTGGCAGAGTTGAAAAAGCACTATCTTTCCAAGAGTCTTTATATCAACTTTCCCACAACGACAGAGTATACCGATTTAAAGGAAGCGATCGCAAACGGTACGGTAGATTCTCGCGTTAGCTACAAAGTCGATATTGGCAACAAAGATATCCTCAATGTCGGCAAACTTTACTCGGCGAATAAATTCCTCGATCGCCTGTATGAGGGATACAATAAAGATACCGGCGAGATAGTAGATAAACCAACCTTCGACATCACCTTGGACGAGGATGTTGTTTTCGGACACAAAACCTTATCATCTCGCACAAAGATTACCAAGGTTGATGATTTGATGAAGCAGATTTTTGATAACTTTCTGGGAATTGAAGATAACGGTAGCGTTGCAGCTATCTTATCAAAAGTAGGTGGGGATAGTCTGACGCGACTGTTGCAGGTAAAATGGCAAGGAGAAAAAGTCAACCGAGACGAATTTGTCGCAGCTTTGACGACAGCAAAAGAGAAATTGGAAGACTATGCAGAGAAAGTGTATCGGGAAAAGATTTCTCCGCTAGTTTTCTATATTGGTTCCACTGGACTTTTACCCGATGAAATGGATACTTTAGCGCAGACTGCGGATGCAATTGGTGCTAAATACCGTAACTTGCAATTTTCTAAAGATGAGCAAGAGGGAGCGTTTTTTGAGGTAGGAGATACCATTATTAGCGTGTATGCTAAGAATGAGTATTACAGCACAACTTAAATCTTGCACTAGGGGAGGCAGAGCCTCCCT
>DNGJ01000271.1:3258-14897 GCA_003486305.1 Cyanobacteria bacterium UBA11371 | reverse complement strand
ATCGCGAGGCTCTGCCTCGGTTATGCTGGAACTGCCATGCCTCGCTGTACCGCTTGCCGCTGTTGAATTGTTTCAAACCAGCGTTTAAGATTGGGGTGGTTATCGAGGGTTAATCCTTGAAATTCGTAACTAGCAACCCAAGGATAGGTAGCAATATCAGCAATCGAATAGTCGCCGCAGATGAATTCTTTGTCGGATAATTGTTTGTCCAATACGCCATAAAGCCGCAAGGTTTCTTTTTCGTAGCGTTCGATGGCGTAGGGAATTTTTTCCGGTGCGAAGCGCTTGAAATGGTTAAGCTGTCCAAACATTGGTCCTACACTTGCCATTTGGAACATTAACCACTCGATGACTTGAAAGCGACTTTTTTGTTCGGTAGGCAGCAATTTTCCGGTTTTTTCGGCTAGATAAATCAAGATTGCACCGGATTCAAATACAGTCATATTGGTGTCGGAATCGATGATAGCGGGAATTTTGCTATTGGGATTAATGGCGACGAATTCGGGGGTAAATTGGTCGCCTTTGGTGATGTCGATTTTATGGACGTTGTAGGGAAGTTCGACTTCTTCCAGCATGATGGAAACTTTGCGTCCGTTGGGGGTGGTGAAAGTGTAGAGGTCGATCATAAATTAGGTAATGGGTAATGGGTAATGGGTAATGGGTAATGGGTAATAGACCTCTTGTAAAAGTCGATTTAGATGTGTAGGGGCGTTAGCGAAGCGATTCGCGGTAGCGAATTAGCATTTGCGCGAGTGGTTTTCGAGGAAACGCAGGGTTTTTATCCGCAAATGCTTCGCCCTTCCCGGATTTTTGCAATAGGTCTAATGGGTAATGGCGTTTCCAGGGAAGAATTTGCACGATCCTATACTTAAAGATAGTGCAAGAACTGAGATTTTGAGTTGAATAGGAATTACGCATCGATCCCCCCAACCCCCCTTGCCAAGGGGGGCTTTTTGGTTCAAGTTGGTAACGATGGGAGAGAAAGGAGATAATGTTTTAAAATTGGATTAATTTTTAGTAAAGAAGATCGATGATTCTCCCCATGACTAGCGCCAACGCAGTTCGGCGTATCTTCTAAGAAAAAACGTCTTTTTAAGGATTGTATGGCTTTTAATAACTCTGTGGGAGGATGAGATATTTCCTGTAAAATCTGGCTCAAAGTAACTGCATCTTCTTGTTTAGCTAAATAATTCATTACCTGTTTTTCTGACTCGGTTAATTTTATCCACAAACGACTGAGTTGAGATGCGATCGCACTACTCAATACCAAGCTAGGATAAGCTAAAAATTCCGTGACAATGCCTGCGAATAATTCTTCAATCATCGTAGCTGTCATTTCTAACCATAAAGGATGACCTTGATATTTTTCAATTAAGGTGTCCCACATCTGTTCGTCTGACAGTTCTTTATCTCTTAATATTTGTTTAGCAGACTCTCCCAAACCTGTGAGTTTTAAAGAATGGGTGAATTTATTACGAGTAGCGATCGCATCTTCTGGTTGTTCGCTACTAATCAATAACAAACTACTTGCATGAGACAATTGTGCAATCTGTTTAAATAAAAGATCGTATCCTTCAAATTCTGGTTTATATTGACCAGCAAATTGTCCTTGCTGAAACAACATCTGTAAATCATCTATAATAATTAAACAGCGATGTTTGCGTAAAAACTTAAGCAATACATCGACTTGGCGATCGAGGGTATTGGGAATAATCGGAGAGATAAAGGTTGGCAATAAATTGGTTAAAAAACTATCTATTGTTGGAGAATACCGGAGACTGCGATAAACAATATATTCAAATTGAGTTTGGATTTCTTCAATTAGTTTGATGGCTAGCGTGGTTTTGCCAATTCCGATAATGCCAACTAAGGTAATGATGCGGGTGCAATCTTGAATAAGCCAGGTTTTTAAAGTGTTTAATTCATCAGTGCGTCCGTAAAAAGCGGTAAGTTCAGGGGCGGTATCTATGTCTAAGTAGGGTTTGTTTGCAGTTGGCTTGGATAGGGGAGAAGATTTAGGCGATCGCCTTTGATTTGAACAAATACTTACTTTATTGCCATTTACCAAATATGCAATTGAGCCACTGTTAGAGATAATAACTTTTTCTAAAATATTCCGCGCATTTAATTTATTAACATCTTCTCCTAAAACATCCGATAAAGCTTGCCATAATTCCGATGCCCTATCTCTCACATGACCTTCACTTAAATGGTTTTCCGAGGCAATTTTGGCGTATTTCTGACCTTGTAACGTACCCTTGAGGATTGTTTCCTGTAGATGGTTTAGGTGTTCGCCCGTATGCGTGAACAGCAGTTCATCAGCGAGTTTCAAAACTTCTGCAATGTCCATAGATGGGTGAGATGGGTGCGGTAATTCCTATGCTATCCGATCTTTCCGACATTTTTCCGACAAATCAGGAAGTTTTTGGTAAAAAGTTCCGATCTCGATCCGACTGACAGAGCGATCGGTCTTGGGTTTTTATGGATCAAGAAACTCGTTCTCAAAAACTAGCAAAAACCTTATGTTAACTAAATTTCAATATAACCCTACAGCATTTGAGCAACTCAATCATTTCGATGTTGCCAAATCGCTTCTGGAGACCAACAGCCATCATATTGATGAACTTGGTGATGTAATATGTCAGTATGGACTTGAGGATGTGGTAGGATTGTGCCTTCTACATAAACACTTTGAATTAAATCCTGATGAATGCATGGTTAAAGAGATGGCTCAAAGCGCAGCATACATAAGACCATTCTCAATAAATTATGTACAAAGTCTCATCCCATGTGCATGGCGACTTGGTTTTAATACTGAATCTGGTCAATGTGTTGTTTATCCACTGGAATTTGTCCCCTATTCAGAAAAAGCTGAACTCGCCTACAACCTTGCACATTCCATTAATAACGCAAGTGGGTTTCTACTTGATTTTTCTAGAAAGCTAGAGGAAATGGGCTTGACCGATGTGTTTGGAATTTTCTCGCTGCATTCTGATATTGAGATAAATGATAATGAAATACTCCTAGAGACAACTAATTTAAGAAATCGTATACTCTCTCTTGTTGTCACTTCTAAAGATGAAGTTGACTGGAAAGAGATTACAGAAACGACATGGAAGTTTACAGCTATTAAGGAAGAGTTAGATGAACTAGATCCTTTAGGGATTTGTATTGCTCATTGTCGGAGGCACTGTGGGTCGCACTGTCGGGGACATTGTCCAATTCCATGTTGACCGCAGAGATATATATCTGTTCTATTTTAAGTGGTAGGGTTGGCAATGCCCTGGATGCGATCGCGTAGCTAGCCGCAAGGCAATATCGCATTTTACTTTTTTACTGATATGCGATCGCCCCTCACTTTTTTACTGAGAGGCGATCGCACTCTTTGTGTGGATGCGATCGCCCCTCACTTTTTTATAGATAGGCGATCGCACTCTTGTAGTTGCACAGTTGTCGCAGATACAAAAAAGTTTCTTATTCATTCAAAAAGAGAGACTCTAAATCTCGATAAGCACTCACCACCCGGACAATTTCCACTCCTCCTTCAACAATTTGGTATAAAATGACATACCCCATAAGTGGAATTCCGCGTAAATTAGGTTTTAGTGTGGCATAACTGCGTCCGAGATTAGGAAACTGAGTTAAATATTGACACTTTTTTTTAAATTCACTAACAAACTTTTCCCCAGCTTCCACGCTCCTAGTGGCAAAGTAATCAAAAATTTCATCTAGATCGGCAAGTGCTTCTGAAGAAATAAAATTTTGACTCACTGTTGCTCCTCACGTAATTTATTCACCTTTCGCTCTAATCGTTCAAACGCAACTTCAAGCGGAAATTTTTCGCCTCGTTCCAGTTGTGCTAGTCCGACTTCTACTTTTTGGCGATTTTCCTCTAGCCACTGTTCGTAACTTATGCTCTGTTCCTCCAACAAGCGTAATGCTGCCTCTATGGCTTGTTCTGGATTGGCAAAAATTCCCCGTTCAATTTGGGATTGGATAAACTGTTCTTGTTCTGGTTTGAGAGTAATATTCATGCTTCTTGTTCCTTTTCTAATTGATGAGTTAGCATCCAGAGAGTGCTGTGGGGGCAATAGTTACAGCGCGGTCAAACCACATGACTGAAACCGTTTACATGGAAACTAGCTTAATGCCCCTCTCGGTACTTTTTTTTATCGATCGGCGAGCAATGGGGAGTGTGGATGCGTTCGCGTAGCGTGCCGGAGGCATATCGCCCTCCGATACCCGATCATGCAACTTGGTCTTCGTTTACAGGTAAACCGATCTGAGGCTGACAGTCTGTAAACGTCAATGAATCAGGGTCGAGGAAGTCGGCTAGTGCCATCTCTAGTACCATTTCGATCGAGTAGTCAATCTGTTTGGCATAATTCAAATAAGCATCGCGAATGCGCTCCGGTAACACTGCCAACAACATCAATGCGGCATCATGGCTGAGATGCTTCCTATCAGTTTGTGGGAGAGTTTGCATGATTACAACCTTTAGTCTCTACTAGGATATCTCGCATTGTATGGGGGCTGTGTCGCATGAATCAGAATGCCCTCTAGCTCATCTCCCAATTTTAGAACATCAACCATTGAGAGCGGTGCGAATGCGATATGCCTCGGGAGCATGTCAGGTTTGTAAATTTACGCCGACACCCGCGCATGGTGCGGCTATACAAACGAAGCCCGCCTTCGCGGGCTAAAGCTTCTAAAGCCTGCGAAGGCAGGCTTTGTTTGTGTAGCGATACCCTTTAGGGTGTCGGGTACAAAGTTGACATGCTCCCTATGCCTCCGGCACGCTACGCGATCGCAATGTCTCGATGGTCATAATCATCCAACCATGACCAGGTGCAGGCTTTGTGTCCACCTCTAAATCGCTCTCGGAGTTTTTTTGCTTTGCCAATATAAAGTAGCCCATGCTCCCGATGCTTGACGGCATACAGTCCAGGTGACAGTGGGAGATCTCGAAATTCACGGGTGATTAATGCACAGGACTCAAACGGCACAGATAAGAGCGTTTGCAGCAGTCTTTTGGCTTGCTCCTCAACTTCATTCAAAATCAGCCCTCACGCTCTTCAACCGCTCGACAATGTTCCATTTTAAGACTTACGTACTCATTCAAGAAGCGATCGCAGTTAACCCATCCTACAAATATTTCAGTTATGATTTTCGCTAATCTTCAATCAGCAAACTCGATCGCACCAAGTACGGAAAAGCCAAACTAATGAAACTGAGAATTCTCGCGATCGCATTCCTCCTCACCCAGTTTACCGCCGCCTGTTCCCTCCCCAAAACTGAATCAAAGCCGCTTGCACAAAGCACTCCAGCGCCTACAAGCGCGCAAATCAGCCGTCTACCGGCGACGTTTGAAGGACGCAGTATGGCGATTAGGGAAAAATTAGCCGCCGAAGACTTAAATAAACTCGATGCTTGGTGGCAGCGGGAGAATATCGAAGATCCGCACAAATACTTGCTCCCGGTTATTTTAGCGCGTTTGAGTTTAGGCGATCGCTACAATCGTCAAGAAAGCTGGGATATCCTGATGGGAATGGAGCGAGCAAAGTCGAGCATTTACCATTTTCGCACGATTTACGACGTTCGCATTTTTTTCTTATTTCGCGATCAAATGCCAGATAAAGTAACAGCATCTTATCGCAGTATGCTGGAACCAAATCGCGTTTTACAGTGGGTGGGAACTGGTACGGAAAACCACATGTTTATGAAACGCATGTCGGGACTTGCTTTAATGGATGGTAGCGGTTTTCCTAATGGCGATCCGGCGAGTGGTTCTACTAATGAAGCATGGTTGCGTTCAGAACTGAACAAGTTTTTGACTATCGGACAAGGTGAGTTTCATTCGTCAACTTATTACGGTTATTCTATTGCTGGATTGCTCAATCTTTACGACTTTGCCAAAACTCCCGAATTAAAACAATTGGCAAAAGCTACATTAGATTGGTACGCGGCTAATATGGCGTTGCGCTTGAGTTGGGGTACTGCTGGAGGTGCAGAAAGTCGAGGTTTCGATCGCGGTACTTGGGATAGCGGCATGAGTGCCGTATCTTGGATATGGTGGGGCGATAGTCCAGAAGCTGCTAATATGATGGATGAAAAAAGTGCTTGGTTAGCATTGCCAGCAGCGTTGAGTACGTACCGTCCGCCTGTAGAATTGAGAGCGATCGCACGCAAGGAAATTCCCCTACCTTTCCAAGCAAAAATGAGCCACCCCCTGTATTATAGTTACTTCCAAAGCAACTGGATGTGGGAAACTTTCTACGTCACTTCTGACTACAGTTTGGCGACGCTGATAGAACCCCAACGTTCTTATCAAGTCAAAGGAACTATCAACGCCCAATATGCCACCTACAAGCTAGTTGTGCGCGATCCCAAAGTAAAAAATAACGCAGTAATTAGTTTAGCAGGAACCTTCCACACCCCAATGGCAACGGGAAGAAGTCCGGGAGATCAGTATGTGCAAGAACGGGGTGCGGTAATATACCAATTGCGATTAAACGATAAAGACAAAGCGGCTAAAGTACCAGCACGTTCTCACCTTGTTTTACCAGCACGTTACGGACAACCGCAACGTCATCGAGATTGGTATATTTGGAAGATTGAAAATACTTGGCTGTGCGCCCGTCCTTGGGGGGATAATATTAACTTGCAAAATCCTGTTTCAGAACAAGATAAAGACTATCAAGCTTTAGTAGCGACGGGCGATAATACCGCTTGGATTACCGATGTTGCTAGAGTGGCAGATTATCCAGATTTGGCTAAGCTTAAAACTGCCTTGGATAAAACATCTGTAGATGATAAAAATTGGAACAGTAAAGGCGAGATAGGTTATAGTAGTTTGTTGGGCGATCGCATAGTCATGACCTACGCACCCAACGGCGGTATTGCCCGTGCCAGTATTAATGGTAAAGAACGAATCCTAAAAAATTGGCCTGCGATCGAAAGTCCTTACATGCGACAAAATTTAAATAGCGGGGTGTTAGAAGTGAAAACTCCAAAAGAAACCTGGCGTCTGCGAGCAACTTTAACCGGGCCAAAATGGGAAAAATAATTTTATATTTCAGATTTGAGATTTCAGATTTGGAATTTGGGATTGTTATCTGTAGGACAGCAGCATTTGAACGCTAATTATTAGCAATTAGCAATTAGCAATTAGCAATTACCCAGGAAAAATGTTTGATTCAACCTTATGCGATCGCCAATTCACCGAATATTCTGTATTCACAGATTGGGTGTCCCTTGAAATTGTCAACATCATCCTAATAGCCGGATTAATTTTAGCTGTTTTCGGACTTGGCTTTATTGTGAAAAACCGACGCAGGAAACGGCGGATAATCAAGTCAAAAGCCTTTTTATCAATAATTGGATTAACCAGTACTTTCGTGCTACTATTTGTCGTAGTCGGGAAAGGACTTGCCTTGCCAACTGATTATAGTACAGCAGCACAAGCAATTGTAATACTCGGTCGAGGGCCTTCTCAATGGGAAAATAGAATCAATTTAGCGGCTGAACTTTGGCAAGCTAAAAAAGCGCCAGAAATTTTTGTCAGCGGTAGGACAGAAGCGAGAGAAATGATTCAGTTACTGGAAGCACAAGGCATTCCCAGTCGAGTGATAGATGGGGAAAATTGTTCTATAAGTACGAGTGAAAATGCCCTTTTCACCGCAGCCATTCTTAAACCCCAAGGAATTGATCGAATTATACTAATTACTGACGCTCCTCATATGTGGCGATCGCTATTTCTGTTTCGCGACAATGGTTTTACAGTTATTCCCTATCCCAGCAAATTATCAAACAAATGGAATTTGTACAAAAAAGCAGTTCTGACGTTAAGAGAATCTATTTATCTAGTCGGGTATGGCTTGAACAAGCTATTTTTAAGACAGCCATCAGCCAAAATTAATAATCCCAATCTGGAAAAGCTGTTACAACAAGCTGAAGAATATAGCAAAACAAGGTAGTTTACCCGAAACCCGGTAGGGACACGGCATGATGAATATTTCGGGTGGGAAAACCAATGTTTTACATGCCGTGTCCCTACTTTTGAAACACGGCAGGATGAATATTTTGGGTTGGAAAACCAATGTTTTACATGCCGCGCTCCTAGTTGGAAAAAAAAATTAATTTATCAAGCAATTTATGCAGGATAAAAATCTGAAAGAATTGGTGCTAATTGGTGGGGGTCACAGTCATGCGATCGCACTCAAACACTTCGCCCAAAACCCGCTACCAGACCTGCGTATAACGCTGATATCCGATGTGGAACAGACGCCTTATTCGGGGATGTTACCCGGTTATGTGGCGGGTTTTTATAGTTACGAGGAATGTCATATTGATTTGACTTCGCTTACCCAATATGCCAAAGCAGAAATGATATGCGATCGCGCCATTAATTTAGATTTAAACAACAACCTAGTTTTATGTGAAAACCAGCCGCCAGTATCATTCGATTTATTATCGATTGATATTGGCAGCACACCCGCCACCCTATCCATACCCGGTGCAGCAGAATATGCGATTCCAGTCAAACCCGTCCCCCATTTTTTGCAACAATGGCATCAAATAATCGAGAAAGTGACTAATAACCCAGACTCTCTTATCCGCATCGGGATTGTTGGCGGAGGTGCGGGAGGTGTGGAACTAGCATTGAACGTGCATTCTCGCTTGAAACAATCTAATTTAGAAATCCATTTATTCCATCGCGACGCCGAATTGATGATTAATCATAACCCCTGGGTGCGAAAGCACATGCAACGACTTCTCACCCGTCGCGGTATTTTTGTGCATTTACAAGAAAACGTTTGCGAAGTGAAACCGCAATTAGTTCGCTGCGAGTCTGATTTAAATGTTGAATTTAATTACCTTTTCTGGGTAACGCAAGCATCTGCACCAAATTGGCCTAAAATATCAGGGCTGGCAGTTGATGCTACAGGATTTATTTTAGTGAGCGATACGTTGCAGTCTATCTCTCACCCCCAAGTTTTCGCCGCCGGAGATATCGCCACAATTGTCAACAATCCTTGTCCCAAAGCAGGAGTATTTGCCGTCCGCCAAGGCAAACCATTGTTTAATAACTTGCAGCAGAAATTGCTGGGAAAGCCCCTAAAACCTTATCAACCCCAAAAACGATATCTCAGCCTAATCGGTACGGGAAATGGTAGCGCTGTTGCTTCCTGGGGGTCATTCGGATGGGACTCGCCCCTGCTGTGGTATTGGAAAGACTCGATAGACCGCAAATTTATGAAGCAATTTGACAACTTGCGTGCATAGCGACATCGCAGTCAGCTAAGATCTGCCCACAGACATATTTTTTTTCGCACTTTTATGAAAAACTCTACTGCCCGTACCTCTGTCTTATTGGCTGGCTTGACTTTACTCATGACAGCCTGTACTCAATCGAATAACCCAACTGCCACCAACACAAGTACTACAGGGACAGCAGGTGTTTCGGGGGGCATTCCAATTGGAATTGCTCTCGCACAAACTAGCAACGTGGCTTTACTCGGTCAAGAAGGCATCCAAGGAGCTAAAATTGCCGAAAAATATTTCAATGACAAAGGTGGCGTTGACGGCACTCCGATAAAATTAGTCGTGCAAGATACAGGCGGCGACGAAGCTGGCACCATCAATGCTTTCAACATTTTGATCAATCAAAATAAAGTAGTCGGAATTGTTGGCCCCACGCTTTCCCAACAAGCCTTTAGTGCCAATCCTATTGCCGAACGCGCTAAAGTTCCCGTGATTGCTGCTTCAAATACTGCTAAAGGCATCCCGGAAATTGGTGATTACATCGCCCGCGTTTCTGCACCCGTTTCCATTGTTGCCCCCAATTCAATCAAAGCGGCGCTCAAACTGAATCCAAAAATCAAGCGAGTAGCTGTGTTTTATGCACAAAACGACGCTTTTAGCAAGTCCGAAACAGAAATTTTTCAGCAAGTAGTTAAGGATCAAAAACTGGATTTAGTCACCGTACAAAGGTTCCAAACCAGCGACACAGACTTTCAAGCCCAAGCCACTAACGCGATTAACCTGAAACCCGATTTAATTATTATTTCCGGCTTAGCTGCGGATGGGGGTAACTTAGTACGGCAACTGCGAGAATTGGGTTATCAAGGTATCATTGTGGGCGGCAACGGTTTCAATACATCTAATATATTCGCAGTGTGCCAAGCCCGCTGTAATGGGGTTTTGGTAGCTCAAGCGTATAGCCCAGAACACCCGAATGAGATTAACAAAACCTTCCGCAGCACTTATCTGGAACAATTCAAAAAAGAACCACCCCAGTTTAGCGCCCAAGGTTTTACAGCGGTGCAAGTATTTGTAGAAGCGCTCAAAGAAGTGGATAAAAAGAGCGATATTGCTAAAATGCCCCTGGAGCAATTGCGAACCGAATTGAACAAACAGCTTTTAGTTGGAAAATACGATACTCCTTTGGGACAAATTTCATTCACGCCAGTGGGAGATGTGGTTCAAAGTCAGTTTTATGTCGCCCAACTAAAAGTCGATCCAGATGGGAAGAATGGCAAATTTGTCTCGCTGAAATAGTAAAATAGGGAATGGGTAATTGGTAATGGGTAATAGTCATAACCAATTACCAATTACCAATTACCAATTACCAATTACCAATATGAATTTAACTCTATTTATCCAACAAATTCTTAACGGTTTATCCATTGGCACCGTTTATGCAATTTTTGCATTAGGATACACGCTCATCTTCTCGATCTTAGGCATCATTAACTTTGCTCACGGGGCAATTTTTACCTTGGGCGCGTATTTCACCTATACATTGATCGGAGGAAGATTCGGTTTTAGCGGATTGCTTGCTAATGCTGCCTTACCCGTACAACTTCCATTTGCACTGGCGTTAATTTTAGGCAGCGCACTTGCTGGTTTAGTGGGAATTGCCATCGAACGCATTGCTTTTCGTCCTTTGCGGCGTAAAGGTTCAGATCCCTTGCTGACTGTCGTTTCCAGCTTGGGCGTCGCCTTAGTAATTGTCAATTTAATCCAGTATTTAGTCGGTGCAGAAAACTACACCTTTCCAGGGGATACCTACGGCAACCTGCCTGCTGCAATTAACTTTGGTACGGCAGAAAACCCGATTCCGATTCGCACGGTTCAACTGGTGATTTTTGGTGTATCTGTGGCGATTTTGGCAATTCTTACTTATTTCATTAATTACACTAAATACGGCAAGGCGATGCGTGCCGTCGCTGAAGATGCAACGACGGCGAGTTTGTTAGGAATTAACACAGATGGTTTTATTGTCCTGACATTTTTCATCAGCAGTTTTTTAGCAGGATTGGCAGGAAGTTTGGTCGGTTCAAGCGTTAGCATCGCAGGGCCATATTTTGGCATTGCGTTTGGTTTGAAAGGTTTAGCTGTTATTGTTTTAGGAGGTTTGGGGAGTATTCCCGGTGCAGTGTTGGGGGGTTTGGTAATTGGAATTGTTGAAGCGTTTGTGCCTGGGGAATATTCGGCTTATAAAGATGCGGTGGCTTTTGGGATATTATTTATTATGCTCTTGGTTCGACCGCAAGGTTTGCTGGGGCGGCGGTTGATTCAAAAGGTGTAGCCCCGTAGGGTGCTATCTTCGACAGCGTAACGCACCTGATAGCGTA
>DNGJ01000271.1:0-3016 GCA_003486305.1 Cyanobacteria bacterium UBA11371 | reverse complement strand
CTGATAGCGTAACGCACCTGATAACGTAACGCACCTGATAGGGTAACGCACCACATTTTTAGCCCCCCACCCTCAAGGGTGGGGCTACACAAACTAAGTCCGCCTGCGCGGACTTTAGGCAAATAAAGATTATTTGTGGAACCAAGGCAGAGCCTTGGTAGAATCGTTCCCAGGCTGGAGCCTGGGAACGAGATAGGTGGGCTTCTGCCTCCATCTCAATTTACAATCTCAAATCCATTTATGGCTGATTTTTTCACCACTTACGGGCCTTTAATTGTCTCTATGGTATTGGGGGCGCTGCTGGGACTGTCGCTTTACTTGCCTCTAATGACTGGGCAATTGTCTTTGGCTAGTCCTGGTTTTTATGCGTTGGGCGGGTACATTGCGGCAATTTTATCTACTAAGGTTTTTCCCACTCAAAGCGGTTTATTTCCCTTGCCGCTGCTGTTGTTGGAAATGCTAATTGCTGCTGTAGTTTCTGGGATTTTGGGCATTTTGGTAGGAATTCCGGCGCTGCGCTTGCGGGGGATTTATTTGGCATTGGCAACGATCGCTTTTGTAGAAGTGTTGCGGGTTTTGTCGCTGAATTTGGAAATTACCGGCGGTGCTGTGGGGATTTTTGGCATTCCCCAGCCTTTTTCAACTCCGATTGAATATTTGTGGATTGCATTGCCGTTGCTATTAATTAGTATGGTTTTACTTTACCGGCTTGAGGGTATCCGGGTAGGCAGGGCGTTTACGGCTATTCGAGAAGATGAATTGGCTGCGGGGGCGATGGGAATTAACCCAACTTATTACAAGGTATTGGCGTTTACTTTGGGGGCGATTTTGGCAGGGGTTGTTGGTGCTATTAGCGCCCATTTTCTCAATACTTGGAATGCCCGCCAAGGAACTTTTGATGCGAGTATTATTTACTTAACTTCTGTTTTAATTGGGGGAAATAGGACTTTTGTGGGGCCGGTGTTGGGGGGTATGATATTTACAGCATTGCCGGAAATTTTGCGAGCGATCGCAGACACGGGCGGTTTACCCAATTGGTTAGCAGCTTTCCTGCGCGACGGTCGTTTAATTATCTTTGGATTGCTGATCGTCTTGGGTACGATCTTTTTCCCTCAAGGTTTGGTAACTCCGGATTTGTTTAAGAAACTCAAGCGCCGCCAAACTCAAAGTTAATCAATTCCTGGTCTTGTCCTAGCTATTCTCCAATGCGATCGCTTTCATCCCCATTTCTCCCTCGAAATCGGCTATATAGTCGCTGCTGTTGGATTTTCAAACTTCTGTTTCTTCTTCTGTAAAAATCGGAGGCCATAATTCAGAAACTGGCAATTCCCACCCCGGAAATAATTCTGTAACTGTCAATATTTGCCCATTTTCTAACACGGTTGGTTCGGCATCGGCACGATAAACTGTCACTTTCTGTTCATCTGGGTCAATCAATATTCCCACAATTGCTCCTAGTTCTATAAATTTCTTGACTTTCTTTTCGATAGTTTTAATTCTATCGATCTGAGATTTAATCTCTACAACCAAGTCGGGAACAAGTTCGCCAAAATAACGCGGACTTTGCCGCAAACGTGCTGCTTGAACAAAGGAAACATCGGGTGCTTTCAAGTTCGCATCCGGTAGGATGAAACCGCCTGCGGAATCAAACACTCTTCCGAGGCGGCGGGGGTAGACCCAATTACCGAGTAAACGAATTAGAATACCTGCAATTTCACTGGATACGATGTCTGATGGCCCCACAATTGAAATACTCCCGTCTTCTAGTTCTACCTGGTAATCTAAACCTGCTTCAGCAAAAGCGGCTTGAACTTGCTCCAAGTCTTTGATTGTCATCATTGACATAATAAAATTCTCTTATCTTAGTACTTTATCTGATTCTAACATCAAAATTAAACGACAGATTTAGCAAATATCAGCAAGCGACACAGTGGGTGGGAAAACTGGCTTTTACTCTAATTGCCAGTGCTACGATTACACTGATTATCAGTTAGGTTTTACGTCGGTAATCAAAATTATCCGTTCTTGTGGGAAAGTAAGCGATCGCGCAAGCTCGTTGCTTATATAATGCACTCAAAGCGATCGCTATTTGATGGTGCTAAATTTATTCTGGATGTTTTACCAGAAAATTGGTTAACGATCGGGTTGCATATATCATATACTCGATTTAATGCTAAATTTTATACCTATGGAACGCCAAAATTTCACTGAAAGTGCTTCAAAGACTAACAACAGTACAATCCTAGAAGCGAAAGACCTGACGCGCCGCTTTGGGGGTTTGGTTGCGGTTAATAACGTATCGTTTGCAGTCCAAAAACACGAGATATTTGGACTGATCGGCCCGAATGGTGCGGGTAAAACAACCCTGTTTAATCTGATTACCTGTCTGCTACAACCTTCGGGCGGACAGTTAATTTACCGAGGGGAGGAAGTTTCCCAAAGGCGTCCCCATGAAATCGCCGCTAAAGGCATTTCTCGCACCTTCCAGAATATTCGCTTGTTTGGCGAACTTTCGGCGCTGGAAAATGTCACAATTGGACGGCACGTCCACAGTCGCAGCGGTAATGCCGTATCAGCGCTTGTTTCGGGGATGTTGGGGTTACCTGCTGCTGTGAAGGAAGAACGGGAAACGAAACAAAAGGCGCAGGAATTATTAGAGATGGTAGGATTGAGCGATCGCGCCCAAGAAAAAGCCAAAAACTTCCCCTACGGCGATCAGCGTCGCTTGGAAATCGCCCGCGCCCTCGCCCTCGAACCCCAAGTCTTGCTTCTAGACGAACCCGCTGCGGGAATGAACCCCAGCGAGAAGCATCAACTCGGCGAGTTTATTCGCGATATTCGCTCTCGCTTTAACTTAACTGTCATCTTGATCGAACACCACGTACCTTTAGTCATGGGGTTATGCGATCGCATCGCCGTGTTAAACTTTGGCAAATTGATCGCCTTGGGCGCACCTGCTGTCGTCAGAAACGATCCCACCGTAATTGAAGCCTATTTAGGCGATGAATAATTATGG
>DNGJ01000456.1 GCA_003486305.1 Cyanobacteria bacterium UBA11371 | reverse complement strand
CCCCCAGACAGCATGGGACATTCCCTGTTGTTCCTGTGGGGACCCGAAGCCAACTGGAACTTCACCCGTTGGTGCCAAATCGGCGGCTTGTGGAGCTTTATCGCCCTGCACGGAGCCTTTGGCTTGATTGGCTTCTGCCTGCGCCAATTAGAAATTGCCCGTCTAGTCGGCATCCGTCCCTACAACGCCCTAGCATTCACCGGCCCCATCTCGGTGTTTGTGTCGGTATTCTTGATGTACCCCTTGGGACAATCTAGCTGGTTCTTTGCACCCAGCTTCGGGGTAGCCGCCATCTTCAGATTCATCCTCTTCTTGCAAGGGTTCCACAACTGGACGCTCAACCCCTTCCACATGATGGGCGTTGCAGGTATCCTGGGTGGAGCGCTACTGTGCGCGATTCACGGTGCTACAGTAGAAAACACCTTATTTGAAGACGGCGAAGGTTCCAACACCTTCCGCGCCTTCAACCCCACCCAAGCCGAAGAAACCTACTCGATGGTGACCGCGAACCGTTTCTGGTCGCAAATCTTCGGGATTGCATTTTCTAACAAACGCTGGTTACACTTCTTTATGTTGTTTGTACCAGTGACTGGGTTGTGGATGAGTTCCATCGGCATTGTTGGGCTAGCGCTCAACCTGCGAGCTTATGACTTCGTGTCGCAAGAATTGCGCGCCGCCGAAGACCCAGAGTTTGAAACCTTCTACACCAAAAACATTTTGTTGAATGAGGGCATCCGCGCTTGGATGTCGCCTCAGGATCAACCGCACGAAAACTTTATCTTCCCTGAAGAAGTTCTGCCTCGCGGAAACGCTCTCTAATCTTTAAGCGTGGGCAATACGCCCCTAGAGTAGAAGCATTTCGCGTAAAAGACAACCCCTACCAGATGGTAGGGGTTGTTTTTGAATTTCTTGTCGGCACCAAACCTTTGCCATTGTTGGTTTTGGGAAATTTTTCCATTTTTTGCTCTAGACCATCTCCCGTTTTAAAATTCCTGTGTTAGTCTAATTAAAGGTGTTGAACACCTGCAATCGAACAGACTCCACGTTTGAGAAAAAGACCGCTCAGGCAACAAGGAGGTGATGCCCATGATAGAAAGTAGTAAATGCATGGGTCATCAGATTGAAGTTAACCGGCTGTGTGCCGGGGCTGTTCTCTAGCAGTTAGCCTTAGTTCCTTCGGGAACTAAAACGCTGCAACTGCTGGTGCTAACTGAAGAGTTCCTCCCGGCAGTCAGGTTCAATCTGAAGACCCGCTAGACCGCTCTCGCGTTGTTGGTTAAATTTTCCAACTAACTCCGCGAGAGCGGATAGTTTTTTGGGGATTTAACAGAAGAGGTGGGAAAAGATCGTTATATTATCGCAGAAAGAAGCAATCTGAAGGTTAAAAATAAGGAAAATTCTGTTAATCTATAACTTGAGTAGGCGTTGCCAAGGCAATACGCCCGGTCGCCTTGATAGAAACCAAACACATATCTGGTTTGGGAGGAAACCTGGGGCTAAACCCAAGGAAACGGTTCAAATCATAAAATCAAGCAATCGATATGCCTTTGGCACGCTTCGCGAAGGCACCTCAACAAAGCTCTAAACCGTTAAATGCCTGCTTTTGCAACCTGAGTTGGTCGAAAAGTTAGCATAAAAAAGAATATCAGAGGTTAAAAAGCGGTTAAGGTGGGAAGGAGTGGGCGATCGCTTACTTGAAAAAGCGGCGAGTCAAAAGGCAAGCGATACCGCCTGGATGATGTAGGCTGTTAAATTCCCAAACATTAGACCTGCGGTTGTGTAAGGTTTAGTACGGAAAGCCTACGTGGCGAAGAGTACCATTGCCGTCAGGCATGGGCGGATCAAAGGTGAGTAAAATGCAGAACGTAGTGTCTTGAAGCAAGCAAGAGCGATCGCATAAGCGGCGCTACTGAAGCAAAGGGCATTACTAATTTCTGGGCGTTCCTCAGCCCAGAAATCTCAAGCTCTATTGTGTGGTGAGTGTAAACATTCGGTGTGAGGATAAGAGGAAAATGTCTAATATTTTGTGGAAATCTTTAGTAATCGGCCCAGTTTTTCTGGGAACCACGCTGGTATTCGGTACTTCTGCAATAGCAGCCGAAAACCAACCAACCAATTTAACGGGCAGCAATAGCACAGAAATAGCTGCTATTGGGTTAAATTCTACGACGCTGGCAACCGATCAAGCCGCAATAGATTTTTCAACCAAATCTGCAACCGAGTTAGAAAAGCTAGCTGGAGCTAAATCAGTTGAGAAATTAGAGAATTCTATCACTTCCAGCAAGCAGGCTGAAGTATCTGCTCCAATTGCATCGCCGCTACAAGCAACAAACGTAGCACAGGCAGTACCCAATCCTGACAGAACGTTAAATCAAATCATGCAATATGGCAGTGAAAACTCTGCCAACAGAAATGCACAGGGTCAGGTGACTTCAGTTTCCCAGTTGACCGACGTAGACCCCACCCACTGGGCATTTCAAGCATTGCAATCCCTGGTAGAGCGCTACGGTTGTATCGAAGGATATCCAGATCGCACTTATCGCGGCAACCGGGCGCTGACGCGCTACGAATTTGCCGCTGGTTTAAACGCTTGTTTAGACCGCATCAACGAGCTAATTGCCGCAGCAGTCGCCGATTTGCCCAGCAAAGAAGATTTGGCGACTATCAGGCGTCTGCAAGAAGAATTTGCCGCAGAACTTGCCACGTTGCGAGGACGGGTAGATGCATTAGAAGCGCGCACGGCAAGGCTAGAAGCTCAGCAGTTTTCTACCACTACCAAGCTAAGGGGAGAAGTAATTTTTGCCATCACCGACGCCTTTGGCGGCGCTAATACGGCAGGAGACGGTGACGACAACAATACCGTGTTCCAAAACCGGGTGCGTTTAGAATTCCAAACCAGTTTTTCCGGAAGGGATTTATTGCATACCCGTCTGGCGGCTGGGAATGCTGGCCCTTTTTCCTTCCCATCGGGGAACCGGGGACTAAACGGGGCAGCATTGGCATCTGAAACCAATGCGATTTCTACCTTTGAAGGCACTCAGCAATTTAACCTTGGTAGCACCGGGAACAACGATATCGTATTAGACTGGCTGGCTTATGAATTCCCCCTGTTTGGCAGGTCGCGCGGTTATGTGGCGGCTGCTGGGGGGATTCACAGCGATTACACTCCCACGGTCAACCCTTATTTTGAAGACTTTGACGGCGGTAATGGTGCGCTTTCTGCCTTTGCTCAAGAAAGCCCGATTTATCGGATTGGTGGTGGTGCAGGTGCAGCGGTAAACTTAGCCTTTGGGGGCGGCGGCGGTATCCTCAGACCAAGTTCGCTAACTTTGGGTTATTTGGCAGGCCCTGGTGCGAACGTTCCCACAGATAAAAATGGCTTGTTAGATGGTGACTACGCCGCACTAGCACAGCTGAATTTCAATGTCAGCGATGTGTTTGGCTTGGCTTTAACCTACGTCCACGGCTACCATAACGCTGGCAGTGCAATTTTCGACCTGGGTGGTAGCGGTCGCAATAGTTTCTCAGGTGGTGTAGTGGGAACTGCCCTAGCCAATTTTCCGGGACAAGTTGCTACCAATCCGCTTAACAGACCCCTGGTGACTAACTCTTATGGAGCGTCGGCGGCGCTTCGCATTAGCAAGAATTTCTCGATTAGCGGCTACGCTGCTTTCACCGATGCGATTATCATTGGTCGGGGAGGTGCTGATATTTGGACTTGGGGTGGTGGTCTTGCCTTCCCGAACTTGGGCAAAGAGGGTAATTTGTTGGGTCTGTTCGCGGGTGTGGAACCCTACTTGACAGACCTCAATGTCCCAGGAGGTTCTGATTTCGAGGACGATCCCCCGTACCACATCGAAGGTTTCTACAAGATCCAGGTAACGAATAATATCTCAGTCACCCCGGGCGTGATCTGGCTGATGTCTCCCAACCAGGATAACGACAACGACGACATCTTTATTGGCACCCTCAGAACTACCTTCAGCTTCTAGGGAACGCGAGGTTTGCTAGTTGACTCTCGTTAACACCTGTGGTAATAACCCGGTTTCTACAAGGAAACCGGGTTTTTTTGCGTAAGTCCTCGTGCTGATAAAATAAAAGAAACCTGCAAAGTCTAGTGGAGAACTGGGGTATTTTCAATACCTGACAGGGATCGATCGGTGCATAGAACTTTATGCCTTGTAATTGATAGCACAATTTGAACCAGTTTTAGCAATTTAGTCGAGAATGGGTATAATCTGTGGAACTTTCATGTAAAAGTGAATACGCGCTTTTAGCTTTATTGGAACTGGCAAGTTCTTACAATGAAGGCGAGCCACTGCAAATTAGGCAGATAGCCGCTAAACAAAATATTCCTGACCGATATTTAGAACAGTTGCTAGCTACATTGAGGCGTTGTGGTTTGGTACGTAGCCAACGCGGGGCAAAAGGTGGCTATCTTTTGGGTCGGGAACCCTGGAAAATTACTCTATTGGAGGTGGTGTCATGTTTGGAAGGATTAGATCCGCAATCATCTAAGCTTGATACCAAACCAAAAACAGTAGAAAGTGCCGTAGTGCGGGAAATATGGCATGAAGGGATTGAAGCTGCTTATTCAGTTTTGCAAAAATACACGCTGCAAGATCTGCGCGAGAAGCGAGATTCCAGGCGTCAGCTAGATATTATGTATTACATCTAATTCGTAATGGGTAATTGGTCATTGGTAATTGGTTAAACTCTTATCGATGGCGAACGATCTATTACCGATTACCGATTACCTATTATGCGAATTGCCCGCGATATTACAGAATTAGTCGGTCGGACACCGCTGTTCCAAGATCCAGAATCTAAGTTGTCCGTTTTGCCTCTATAGCTTGACCAGCTAAGCAAAAAATGGTAATAGACCGCGTGTTTTCCCAAGCTGTGTTTGCAGACTCGTGGGAAATTTTTACAATCAAAAATGTTCTTTGCGTTTAAGGGAAGCTGCTTTACAGGCGGCTAATCTCCCGTCGATTTGTAAGGCAGCTAGAAATGACAGAGCAAAACTACTACGAAACGCTAAAAGTTAGTCAGAAAGCGACACAAGCAGAAATCAAGCAAGCTTATCGCCGTTTGGCGAAGCAGTTTCACCCAGATACTCAAAAGGAAACCGCAGATAGCGATCGCATCGTTGAGATCAATGCTGCTTATGAGGTGTTGGGAGATCCAACGCGGCGACAGTCTTACGATCGGCAAATATCGGGCAACTCGGCAGTGGCATCGGCAACAGCGCCAAAACCACAGCAAAAGCGGCGACAAGCGGCGCGGGACATCGACGCTCAAATTCAACTATGGCTGACTCAAGTGTATCAGCCGGTCAATCGCTTGCTCTGTCGCATTCTCAATCCCTTAGAATCCCAAATCGACGAACTCTCTGCCGATCCGTTTGACGATGAACTGTTAGAGGCATTTCAGGATTATCTCAACAACTGCCGCCAGTTATTGAAGGAAGCGCAGAAAATTTTTCGTTCCATGCCTAACCCCTCCCCAGTTGCTGGCGCGGCGGCAAACCTTTACTACTGCCTCGATCGCGTCGGGGATGGAATTGACGAGTTTGAGTTTTTTACCGCCAACTACGACGATAGCTACCTGCACGCGGGTCGCGAAATGTTTAGAATTGCCGCCGGATTGCGCCGCGAAGCCCAATATGCTTTGAGGAATGTGACTTGAGAGCTTCTTCTCGCCTGCATCTATCTCAGGATAGAGACGCGCGATCGCTATCCCAAACAAACTTATGCCCATCCCATTGAAAGATAATGGTAATGGTGGGGATCAACCCAGCTTAAATTTGGGCGAAATTAGTTTATTCTGAAAAAAGGCTTTAGCTAACTTAACAATTCCGATCCCGCGACTTTAGCGTACTCGCTCCAGTTGTTGACTCAGGAGGACAGGTTTTCTGCCTAAAGTGGTTAGCTAAATTGGACAAAAAACTCGATTTTGATTATGAAATGCATCATTAATCGTCGCGCTCAGTTTTCAGCAAGTCACAGATACTGGTTGCCAGAACTGAGTGAAGCCGAGAACATTCAGCAATTTGGTGCCTGCTCTCGTGCGCCAGGACACGGACATAACTACGTCCTATTTGTCTACATGGCTGGTGAATTGGATGAGTACGGTATGGTGCTGAACTTATCTGATGTCAAGCATGTAATCAAGCGGGAAGTTACTAGCCAACTAGACTTTTCCTATCTCAACGATGTCTGGTCGGAATTTCAACAAACCCTGCCAACAACCGAAAATATCGCGCGGATAATTTGGCAGCGACTGGCACCCTACTTGCCAATTGTGCGAATTCAACTGTTTGAACATCCTGAACTTTGGGCAGATTATCTAGGAGACGGAATGGAAGCTTACCTCACACTTAGCACCCACTTTAGTGCCGCGCACCGACTGGCGCGTCCCGACCTCAGCTACGAGAAAAACTGCGAAATTTATGGCAAGTGCGCTCGTCCTAACGGTCACGGTCACAACTACCATTTAGAAGTGACAGTTGCAGGGGAAATGGACGAACGCACTGGCATGATCGTCGATTTGGGCGCATTACAGAAAACGATCGACGATCTTGTAGTCGAGCCTTTGGATCACACTTTCTTGAATAAAGATATCCCTTACTTCGCAAACGTTGTTCCTACGGCTGAAAATATTGCTGTATACATCGGCAACCTACTAAATCGACCAATTCGGGAATTAGGGGCTAAATTGTACAAGGTTAAGTTGATTGAAAGCCCGAATAACTTCTGCGAAGTTTACGCATCTGACTTGCCGGAAAGTACCATCGAGCATCGCCAGAGCGAACGGATTTTAGTGCGCCTGTAATTGATTGCGGAATGGGTAATGGTTGATTTTAGATTTTAGATTTCAGATTTTAGATTAAATTCAATCTGCAATCTGGTTTTCTCAAATCTGCAATTACCGATTACCCATTACCTAAAGGTTTCAATTGCTAAAAAATGGCAGGGTAGGTGCGCCCGGTAGGGAAGCGATTTCTCCGGAAAGCTTCGCTAACGCCATCCCATCCCCATTAACCATCCCATTGAGGTCTAAACTGAACCCGCCTGTAGCTGACATGCTTGCGGGAGTGGAAATCGGCACGAACGAAAGAGGCGACAAGGTTTCCCGAATCGAAGCTTTAACGCCACCAGCGGTGAGAATATCGGTATCGATAGGATTGGGTACGTTTCCAATATCCCCACTCAGAATATCGCCGACTCGCGAGGAGGTGCGACTAATCCCCGCAATTACGCTATCGCTACGGGCGGCAAGGTTTTGAATTCGGGTATCTTCTGCTACACCCACATCGGGGAAGTTATAGGGAGTTGCGTTAAAATTCGCACTCAAAAAGTCTTGCAGCGCTTGTTGTTCGCCAATTCCCGTATCGACGCGGTTGGTTGCGGAGAAAGTGGCAAACGGGTAGCCATCGCCACCACCTGCCAAAAAGTTTAAGGTGACGATGCGGAAAGTGCGGTTGGGGTCGCCGACAACTTGACCATTTTGAACGATTGTATCAGTGGTTCTGCCATTGCTATCTTTAAGCGCAATCGAAACAACGCGATCGCTTGCAGGTCTATTTGGATCGAAGCTAAACGCCATTCCTCCCACTTGGGGGAACCTTCCGGGCGTCCGTCCGGGTGCTGTATCTGCTACCCCATGTTCTATGACTTGCTTTAACTGTTGGGCGGTTAAAGTTAGTATGGTTAGCTGGTTATTAAATCTGAGACTATTTTCGATATCTAATTGGGAAATTTGACCCGCTTGTTTTCCGGCGGCGGGGTTAGCAACGGGAGGAATTTTTTGCCCTGCATTTGGATCGTTACCGCCAGCACCAATAACAGCACCAATTGACTCGCGAATACCGCCGCCATTTTTGATAGAAATAACGACACTAGGGTCAATTCTTCTAACCGCAGCTAAGTTAGCATCTGCTGTCAAGTTGCCTAAGTTTGTTTCTTCAGTGCGGACAGAGTTTCTTTCGCCGTTGAGATAGACATTTGTTCGCCCAAAATTCTGACGATCTTTGGTGACGATAACGTTTCGCAATGCTTGGGTAACTTGGACGACTCTTGGATCTGGGGCAAAGTTTCCGGTGTCGGCGACGCCGCGATCGTCGGTGGCGTAAGCACCGTTAATTATTGGATCGAGACTGGCGGGAACAATTCTGCCTTGGGGGTCAAATTCGGCGACTAAACGCCCGACATAGCGGTAATTTGCGGCGGTATTTACTACTGCGATTGGTTCGCCATTTGCCGATGTTCTGATAATGGGATAAACGCCTGCGGGAGTGTCTCCAACTCGCAAGCGATCGCTCTCATCTGCTGTCAGTGTATGGGAACCTCCGGCGACGATAATATCGACATTTCGCAGACGACTCGCGAGGTTAACTTCAATATCCAATTGCTGCATGTGCGCCAGCAGGATAACTTTATTAATGCCTTGAGCAGTTAAAGCATCTACTGAAGGTTGAATGCTAGCTGCTAAAGCATCTAAATCTTGCGGATTAGGCGGTAAAACTCTCACATCGCCAGGAGAGGAAATGCTGCGTAAAGTTGGCGTCGTTGCGCCTACAATACCGAATCTTTCACCGCCAAGGTTAATTACAGTACTTTTGGCGATGCTGTTAGGAATGGTATTCGCTTCTCTGCCATCAGCTACGACTAAATCGCGCAAATTAGCATCGGGACTGAAATCTAGATTCGCGCTGAGATAGGGGAAAGCTGTTCCTGTGTATTCGCGATCGCGCGCAATTAAAACCCTAACTTGATTCGTTCCTTGGTCAAATTCATGGTTCCCAAATGCACTCGCTTGAATTCCCAATGCATTCAGAATCGCAATATCGCCGCGTCCGATATTTTCCCTACCCAAAACAGGTCTTAAACTGGGGTCGCTGCTAGCAGCAAAAAAGGGACTGGGAATATAATTATCGCCGCTAGAAAGCGTTAAAGTTTGGTTGGGATATTGGGCGCGGAGTCCATTTAAAACTGAGGAAAAGCGCGGCGCATCATCTAACGCGGGAACCCCTGCTTCAAAGTCCGAAGCGTGTAAAAGTTGCAGGACAAAACTGCCCGGTTTTGTTCCCGGTGCGGCGAAGCGACCTTGCGTTGCTCCCACTTGTACGTAGTGTTGAAATGCGCTCTTGCTTCTTCCTTGTGCTATTTCTTGTCTGACATCCGGGTTTAGCTGTAAATAATAGTTGGGATTGAATAGGGTACTGGGTTGAAGGTTTTGAAATTGTCCAATTTCAATGAAATGTTGGAACGCGCTGCGAAATTTGCCCTCGGCGATCGCTTGTCGGACATCTGCATGGCGTTGCAGATAAAAGTTAGTGTTAAATAAAGGACTGGGGTCGCGGTTTTCAAATTGCCCAAAATTGATGAAGTGTTGCAATGGGCTTTTTATTTTGCCCTCGTTTACCGCTTGGCGGACATCAGAATATTGCTGCAAGTAAAAGTCGTTATTAAATAAAACGCTGGGGTCGCGCCTTTGAAATTGCCCGCTCCTGCGGAAGTGTTGAAAGGCAGTGTTATTGTTAAGTCTAAAGATTCTAGTGAAATTGGCAACCTCGCTGTTGCGATCGAGGTAAAAACTGGTGTCAAAGAAGTCTGCTAGGTTGAAGGTCATGGAATAGGTAATGGGTAATGGGTAATGGGTAATTGGGGTTTCCTATTCAATTAATGACAATTTGATTTCGCGTTGATGCAGGGATGCTGGATAGTCAGCGATCGCATCCCGGCATGGAATATTGGCAATACATTTTGCAAGCCTGAGTCTACCTGCTCAAGGTTAATAAAAAGAAATAATTTTTTTAATAACAGGTTAAGAAACGCGAGAAACCGGGTTTTTCTAACAATAAACCTGTGGCAAAAATGCTTGGGGCGGGCAAGATGCCCACCCCACAACACTAGAAACATGTTTGGGGCGGGCAAGATGCCCACCCCACAACACTAGAAACATGCTTGTGGGGCGGGCATCCTGCCCGCCCTTCAAAATCAACCAAGTTTGTTCTACTTTGCTTGAGCAACTATCGTGCGGTGGCGGGGACTGTTGGCGGTAATGGTAGGAGGATTAAAACCCGCTTCTATCAATGCCTGTTCAATATCTAATGTGAAATATTCGTCGAGATATGGCTCGGTACTCTTGAGCAAGGTAAGGATGTAAGGCGGCATTGTAGCATAAGCTTGCGACCTGGGATTCATATCCATAATTCCCAAATAGCCATTTGGACGCAGCAGACGCCTCGCCTCGCGGAAAATTTGCCGCGTTGCTGATTGGGGTAGTTCGTGGCACACCAAAAAGATGGAAACTAAGTCAAACGATGCGGATGGTAGTCCGGTAGACTCAGCGGCGGCATGAAGCCAGTTGATCGATGCTTGACGCTGCTGGGAACTGTAATCGGCAACTGCGAGAAAATACGGAGACAAGTCAACACCCGTTACCCTCGCTTGGGGATAGGCATCTTGCAGTGCAAAGGTACTCATCCCGACGCTGCAACCTAGATCTACAATATCTTCAGGTGCTTCTACGATGTGCGCTTTGAGGATATCGCGGTAAGTTTGGCGGAGTCTGGTGTCTCCTTGGACACCTGCGTTAGGCCAAATACCGGCGTGGACGGCGTAAGCGGCAACTTCGACTTCAAAAGCCGCAAGCCAGCTGAGATTGCCATTATCGTAGGCGTGAAATGACCGCAGGTAATAATCTGGGTAAGTTAGCTGGGGATTTGTTACCCGTTTCAAATCGGGTTCCCAGTCGCGCGATCGCAACTCCTGCACTGTCTGACGCCAAGGCACGCCAATCTTTTCTGCCCGCTGTATCATCATGTTGCGCGCTTTGTGCTTGGCAAAGTCGCCTAATGGCTTGATGGCTAAAATGCCGTTGATTAAACGGGACACAAATCCCGGCTCCGTGTTTACAACAGTCGTCATAAATTAATGCACTCAATGGCGATAAAGTCAAGCGGGAAATTATGGAATTCTCACGGGTTTCGAGGCTGATGTGATAAGCATCACATCTTGCCGATGTCCTAGATTACACTGAGGAACGCAGAAACTTTGTGAAAATATGATTTTCCCATCAGGTTTTTTCCGCAATATTACCTAGTCTTATCAGGTTTACCCAATGTTACAGTCTGAGTTTGATGGTGGTAACAAAAAACACAGAGCGTTTCAGTTACCAGGTTCTCGCCCCCACTACAGTCCGGATCGTCCGGGGCAGGTAGAGCATATCTTCCTGGATTTAGTGCTGGATATCCCTAAAAAAAGCTATCACGGCACTTGCACGATTCGATTAGTGCCGGT
>DNGJ01000459.1 GCA_003486305.1 Cyanobacteria bacterium UBA11371 | reverse complement strand
TTTAAAGATATTACTCCAGTGTGCTGCGAGGAGATGTTCGAGTCGAGAGGGTATTCTTTTTAATCGGTAATTGGTAATTGGTAATTGGTAATTGGTAATAGGCTAGGAATTACCAATTACTTATTACTAATGCTTTAACCGTCGTTCAATGGCAAAACTAATGGCAATGAATAATACGGTTAATCCTTGGATTGCGTAAACGACAGTAACGGGGACACCTGCACTGCGTTGCATGACATTTGCACCTGTGCGGAGGATGGCGAAAAAGACGGAGGTGAGGAGGATACCGCCAATGTTACCGCGAGACAGGAGAGCGATCGCAATGGCATCAAATCCATATCCGGGGGAAAAGCGGTCGAATAAGCGATATTTTAGCCCCATTACTTCACCCGCGCCCGCCAATCCCGCCAATCCACCCGCTATCGCCATCACAGCAACGATCGTGCCTTCTACAGACATTCCGGCATAACGCGCCGCAACTGGGTTTAAACCGACGGCTGCGATTTGGTATCCTAGAGGCGATCGCGCCAAGATTACCCACAATATTACCGTCGCCAATAACCCAATAAAAATCCCCGCATGAGCTTGCGTTTGAGGCATAATAATTGGCAATCTGGCAGATTCAGAAATCAGCGAAGAATAAGCACTCGGCGCACCGGGTTCTTTTAAAGGATTGTTGGCTAAATATCCAATAAAATTTAGCGCTATGTAGTTGAGTAATAAGGTAGTTATTACTTCATTTACACCTCGAATTGCTTTCAGATATCCGGGAATCAATCCCCAAATTGCACCTAAAAGAAATCCCCCCAATAATGCGAGGGTTACGTGAATAAATCCCGGTATTCCTGGCAGGTATAATCCTACCAAAGCGCTACCGAGTCCACCCATGTAAATTTGTCCTTCTGCGCCGATATTAAATAACCCGGCTTTTAATGCTAGCAATACACCTAAACTGGATAACAATAAAGGTGCGGTTTTGGTTAGCATATTGCCAAAACCGTAGTAGTTGGTGAGGGATTCTTGAATCAGAATGCCGTAAGCGGTGATGGGATTGGCTTTTGCTAGCAGAATTAGGATAGCGCCGACTCCGAGGGCGAGGGCAATGGCTATCAGCGGCGATAAAATTGGTAGTAGAGTGGAGTCAATTCGATGAGTTTGCATCACTGTGGGACTTACGTTTAGACTCCCACAGACTCAAGTCTGTGGCTATACAAACTAAGCCGTAGCTTAGCAGGCTGAGAATAGTTTTTGTATTTTAGACCGCGCAGGCGGTCTTTGTTTGTGTAGCCGCGACTTCAGTCGTTAGGCGGATTTTATAAAAACTATTATTGTAACCATAAAAGAGGTATAGGGTCATGTTCTAATATAGCCAATCCTGGTAATTGTTCTTTAAGCGATGAGTTTTTGATGTTTGTAAACTCTGGAGCGCGTAAAGCCAGCATTTCTACACCAGCCAATTTTTGTATTACTGCTTTATTACGTAAATACAATACCCCATCCCAAGGCGCAATATCTATGGCTACACCGTTGCAAGTAGCTTTCCAAAAACTATACTGTCGTCTACAGTATTCACTCCATCTCAAACCAGTAGGTTTTTTATTGTCAGCTTTAAAAATACTGCGTATTGTCCGGATAGGACTTCTATACAACCAATCATATTTTATATATACCGTAGGAATACCAGAGTCTTGCTCGGTATCAACACCAAATATCACAACATACTTGGATAGCTTGGCAAGAGTCGGCTGTAAAACTACCTCTGCGGGAATTATTTTCTTAGCTGGTACAGGTGTTTGATTGAGTAAAGGTTGATAAAAATCTATAAAGTAAGATTCAGCTTTTGAAAGTAACTCTGGATCGTTAGGACAAACCATCCAAGCTAACTTGATAGGACTTTTACGGTTAAGTTTGTTTAGATGCTCAAAACGATGATGGTTTTTCCATCTTGTTAAGAGTTTAATTGCTTTACCTACGTACAAGACTCTCTGGTTAGAGTCAATGGCAAAGTAAATAGCTGGACAATCAGGTAAACTGTCCCGTTGTGCTAAATATTGAAATGGTAGTTGAGATAAATCAAATTCAGGAAACATAAAAACTATGATTCTGGCAATGGTGTCATGGTAAAATTGCATCTACAACGCATCGAAGAGGAGTTGTCATCTGTCGCGGTCTTCTCTTAGTAAGGTGGTACTATCAGGTAGATTTGGATCGAAAGGACGTGCTTCGCGACGGCGGTTAATCTCAGCTAGTATTTCCAGTACGTGTTGGTTAGGTTTGTTATCTTGGAGAGGCTGCGTCTGAGTATGCAAAGCACTTTCTAACAGTGTAAGCACTTGTGCATCAATTGAGCGATTTTGGGCTGCGGCTAGTTGTTGCAATTTTGCATACAATTCATCGGGAACGTTTTCCAAGTAAAGGGTTGCCATACATTCACCTTGAAATAGTTTTTTCTCAATTTTACTTAACAATTATTGTACTTGCTACTCTTCTCTTGCCACAACCTTACCACCTGTCATTAAATAACCGATTTGTTCTACAGTGGCGGTGCTAGCATCTAGGATATCTACGAATTTTCCTTCATACATGACGGCGATGCGATCGCTCATCATCATCACCTCTTCTAACTCTGTCGAAATATACAGTATCGCTGCCCCTCTTTCTCTTTCTGCTATTAGTTTTTGCTGTACGTATTCCGTCGCCCCTACATCTAATCCCCGCGTTGGTTGCATGGCGATAATTAAATCTGGTTCCCCAGAAAGTTCCCGCGCCAATACAACTTTTTGTTGATTCCCACCCGATAATTGACTAACTTTAACAGATGGATTTTCTGCCCGAATATCAAACTTGTTAATTGCCGATGTGGCGCTATCATTTATTATCCCATACTGAAGCAACCAATGACGACAGAATGGCAGCAAATTAAAAACTTTCATAATCAGATTTCTAGCGATGCTAAATCCCAAAACCAATCCCATTTTTTGCCGATCTTCAGGAATATAAGCAATTGCTCTTGTTTCCTTGCTGATTGTTCCCGCAGCCAGAGGGCGCAAGTTTGCTAAAGCATCCGCCAATTCCCTTTGTCCATTCCCATCTACCCCAGCAATTCCTAATATTTCCCCAGTGTGCAATTGAAACGAAACATCACGCACAGCCAATAATTTTCGGTCAGTTTGCACTTGTATTCGTTCCACTTCCAACACTACCTCGCCTAACTTTTGGGCAGGTTTATCCAACTGAAATAATACTTCCCTTCCCACCATCAATTCAGCTAGTTCTTGACGGTTTGTATTTGCAGTTTTTGCCGTCGCAACTATCTGTCCTCGTCGCAACACGGTGACGGTATCGCAGAGATTCATTACCTCTTCTAACTTATGACTAATAAAAATAATTGTCTTGCCATTGGCAGCAAGTTGGCGTAAAATATTAATTAATACCTGCACTTCGGGCGGAGTTAATACCGCTGTTGGTTCGTCTAAAATCAGCAGTTGTGCTTGGCGGTAAAGTGCTTTGAGAATTTCCACGCGCTGCTGCACGCCTACGGGTAAATCTCCGACTTTTGCTAAAGGATCGACTTCGAGATTGTAGGATTTTGATAGAGATGAAATTGTCTCGGCTTTCTGCTTTAAATTTAGCGGCAAATTCCAGTTTTGTCCCAGGATAATATTTTCGGTGACGGTGAGTTGGGGGACTAGCATGAAGTGCTGGTGAATCATGGCGATATTGTGAGCGATCGCATGACTAGGCGAAGATATCTTAATCGCCTTATCTTCGAGATAAATTTGCCCCGCATCTGGCTGATAAAGTCCGCACAAAATATTCATCAAAGTCGTTTTACCCGCCCCATTTTCCCCCAGCAACGCATGAATAGAACCGCGATTGATGGTTAAACTGATATTGTCATTGGCGATAAAATTGCCAAAGCGTTTGGTAATGTTTTCCAGCCGTAAATAGGTCATAGTAATTGTGGCTTTTTGATTAAGATTACCAGACTGAAGTCTGGCGCTACACAAACTAAGTCCGCCTACGCGGACTTTTTGATAATTTCAACCCGCGCAGGCGGGTTTTGTTTGTGTAGCCGCGAATTTCATTCGTTATGGCTATTTCAACCCGCGCAGGCGGGTTTTGTTTGTGTAGCCGCGAATTTCATTCGTTATGGCTTCACGCATGTTGGGGCGGGTTTATTGATGTTATCTGTTTCCTACCAATATATCGGTAAAACCCGCCCCTACAAGATATTATGCCAGCTTCGCGCATCGAGTATCCTTGCCATTTTGCTTGCAAGGTTCAAACAGAATTTTTTTAGCCAAAATTGCCTGTTTTGTCTGCATGGCTTTTTGCTGCATCTCCTGGGAAACCATCGCCCCAAACTTGCCCAGATGTAAAATTTCTGGATTTTCTAAACCAATTGTGTAAATCTCTCCTTTAAGATTACCCTTCACCGCCAAATCTGCTAAATAAGCAATTGCTAAATCAATTCGCTTCACCGCACTGGTTAACACCGCTTTTGGCGCAACATCTAATTGATCTGCCGTATTCCCAAACGCAAATACACCCTTTTCCGCAGCAGTTTGCAACACGGCGGGCGAGGCATTATCTAACCACTGATAAACCACATCTACCCCGGAAGAAATCAAAGCCAGGGTTGCTTCTTTCGCCTTCGCTGCATCATTCCAGTCACCCGTATAACTGGAAGCAATTTTAATATTAGGTTTGACAGACTTCGCGCCTAATTCAAATCCCCGCAATTCTTCATCCGTCGCTTGAAATGATTGTGCAGCAAGATAAGCTAATTGTCCAGATTTTGTCATTGCAGCCGCAATAATGCCGCAGACATAACTCGCTTGTAGGTGATCGATGCGTAACGAGGCAATGTTATTTCCCTTGACGTTACCATTCACTCCCACAAAAAATGTATTGGGAAATTGCGCCGCTACTTGTTGAATTGCGGCATCAAATTGTCCGCCGTGGGCAAATACTACTTGATAACCTCGCCTCGCAAAGTCGGAAATCGCTTCTGCTTGATCTGCTGGCTGTACTTTTTCTATATAAGCGGTTTCAATTCCTAGCTTTTCTTTAGCAGTTTGTACGCCTTGATAACCAGATTGGTTCCAAGCTTTATCGGTGATAATTCCCGGTAAAACTATGGCAGTTTTGAAAGTTTTATCCGTTTTTGTGGTTTGGGTGTTGCTGTTGCAAGCTTTCAGTAATAAACTCGTTCCCAAAGCAGCGGCACCGGATAACAAGAATGTGCGCCGATTCAAGTTTTCTGCCATGTGCGATCGCTCTCCCATACTCCTCGATATGTAGTTATATTAAGACTAGCGGCGGGATTTTGCGTTTGGAAGCGGCACGGATGCGGGGATTCGTGCGGCAGGCATATCGCTAGCTTAACCGCGTATAACACGATTAAATAGCGCATCAGGGCAGGTTTGCGCCTAAATCTACCCCCGTATTGTTAAACTCAGCTTCATAACGGGCATCCTGAATAACGAGACTTGAACGGATTGAGGGAGAATGACTCCGATGAACATGCTGCCGGGTGGCGCGATCGCAGGATATCAAATTACCGAACAACTTTACGCAGGTTCGAGAACATTAGTTTATCGAGCAATTCGAGAATCTGACCAGAAACAAGTAATTTTGAAGCTGCTGCGCCACGAAATGCCGACTTTTAGCGAGTTGGTTCAGTTTCGCAATCAGTACGCGGTTATGCGTGGAATTACTGAGATATACAGTAGCAATATATCGGGAATTATCCAACCATATAGTCTAGAACCTTGTGGCAATGGCTACGTTCTCGTGATGGAAGACTTTGGCGGGATTTCTCTATCGCAATTTACCCAAGGATACCCGCTAGAGATCGCTACATTTTTGGCGATCGCAATCCAAGTAACAGATATCCTACACCACCTGTACCAACACCGCGTTATTCACAAAGATATTAAACCTGCCAATATCCTGATTCAGAAAGAAACCAAAAAAGTAAAATTAATTGACTTTTCCATCTCGTCACTTTTACCCAGAGAAACTCAAGAAATCCAAAATCCCAACGTTCTAGAAGGAACCCTTGCCTACTTATCACCAGAACAAACCGGACGCATGAATCGCGGCATTGATTATCGTAGCGATTTTTATTCCTTGGGAGTAACGTTTTATGAACTGCTGGCTGGGAAACTGCCGTTTCAATCCGATGACCCAATGGAGTTGATTCACTGTCACCTAGCAAAAAATGCACGACTGCTACACGAAGTCAATTCCGAAGTGCCTGTCGTATTATCACAAATTGTGGCGAAATTGATGGCAAAAAATGCCGAAGACCGCTATCAAAGTGCAAAGGGATTGAAGCACGATTTGAAAACTTGCCTGCACCAATGGAAGCAAACGGGAACGATTGCGGAGTTTGCAATTGGGCAAGAGGATAGGAGCGATCGCTTCATTATTCCAGAAAAACTCTACGGTCGAGAAACCGAAGTCAAAATGTTGCTACAAGCCTTCGAGCGAGTTACATCTCGTTCCCAGGCTCATACCTCTCGTTCCCAGGCTCAGCCTGGGAATGCCTACCCAGAGGCTCTGCCTCCAGTACATCAGGAGGCTGAGCCTCCCAGTATGCGTTCCCAGGCAGAGCCTGGGAACGAGGCTCCCAAATCTGAACTGATGCTAGTTGCAGGCTTTTCCGGCATTGGCAAAACTGCCGTAGTCAATGAAGTTCACAAACCAATTGTGCGTCAACGCGGCTATTTTATCAAAGGGAAATACGACCAATTCCAACGCAACATTCCTTTCTCTGCCTTTGTGCAAGCCTTCCGCGATTTGATGGCACAATTGTTGGGAGAAAGTAACGATAAACTCCAACAATGGCGAACCAAAATCCTGCAAGCCGTAGGCGAGAACGGACAGGTTATTATTGATGTTATTCCCGAACTAGAACTGATTATTGGCAAACAGCCATCTGTACCGGAATTATCCGGCAGTGCGGCGCAGAATCGGTTTAACTTGTTGTTTCAAAAATTCATTCAAGTTTTTACGACTAAAGAGCATCCGTTAGTGATGTTTTTGGATGACTTACAGTGGGCAGATTCCGCATCGCTGAATTTGCTGAAACTGTTGTTGAGTGAAACGGAAACCGGATATTTGCTGGTGCTGGGTGCTTATCGAGATAATGAAGTGTTTCCGGCGCATCCGTTGATGCTGACGCTAGAAGAAATCAAAAAAGCAGCAGCAACGATTAATACAATTACCCTCGCACCGCTGCATCAGACGGATATCAATCAGTTGGTAGCAGATACGCTAAATTGTTCAAAAGAATTAGCGCAACCATTGACGGATTTAACATATCAGAAAACTAAAGGAAATCCGTTTTTTGCCACGCAGTTTCTGAAGGCGTTGTATAGCGATCGCATGATTACCTTCAACCACCAAGAACACCACTGGGAATGCGATATAACGCAGGTAAAAGCCGCCGCCCTCACCGATGATGTAGTGGAGTTTATGGCAGCGCAGTTGCAAAAATTGCCTACAGAAACTCAGGAAATGCTGAAGTTAGCCGCTTGTATTGGTAATTCTTTTGATTTGACGACGTTGGCGATCGTGTCAGAAAAATCGCCAGTTGATGTTGCTGCGTATTTGTGGAAAGCGTTGCAGTCAGGCTTGATTTTGCCGATTAGTGAAACTTACAAATTCTTCCAGTCCGGCGATGCCGTTTCGACTCAGGAAATTTCAGTGCCGTATCGCTTTTTGCACGATCGCGTTCAACAAGCGGCTTATTCGCTGATTCCTGAAGATCGCAAACAACTCACTCACCTGACTATTGGTCAACTGTTGCTGGGTCATGCATCTGAAACAGAGCGACAGGCAAGAATTTTTGAGATTGTTAATCAATTGAATGCCGGGATTGAGCAAATCAGTCAGTCTGCTGACAAATTGGAACTAGCACAATTGAATCTATTTGCCGGACAACGGGCACTATCGTCAGTTGCTTATGAACCGGCTCTACGGTATGCAAACATCGGAATTGACTTGCTGGGTGATACGGCATGGCAGGCAAGATATGACTTAGCATTGGCATTGCATGAATTAGCCGCAGAAGTTGCCTACTTGTGTGGGAACTTCGAGCTGATGAACCAACTAATTGATGATGTCTTGCAACACGCCAAGACTTTGTTGGACAAAGTTAAAGTGTACGATGTCAAGATTCAAAGCTGCGGGGCACAAAACAATCTGCAAGAAGCCATTGATACTGCCCTGTCTGTTCTCAAGTTATTAGACGTTCATTTTCCTGAATCTTCCACTCAAGCCGATATTCAATCTGCTCTAGAAGAAACGTTTGCCCTCTGGTGTGGGAAAAGCCCAGCCAGTTTAATTGAGTTGCCCAAAATGACTGCGGCTGAACCCTTGGCTGCCATTCAACTCTTATCCGTTATTCTGCCGTTTGCCTATCAAATTGCCCCCAACTTGTTTATTCTGATTACATTAAAGCAGGTCGATCTATCGCTGAAGTATGGCAATACAGGCTTTTCTAGCGATGCGTATGCCTGCTACGGCTTCATTCTTTGTAGCATTGTGTGTAATATTGAAGCGGGCTTCCAATTTGGAGAGTTGAGTTTAGCTTTGCTGTCAGATCTGCCTGCTC
>DNGJ01000061.1 GCA_003486305.1 Cyanobacteria bacterium UBA11371 | reverse complement strand
CTAGTGGCGCGGTTTGATATGTATCCGACGCTGCTAGTACCCGATGGCGCGAGTATGATTGACCGCCGCATGGGGTTATACGGACATCCTTTAGATATTCAATCCCTGTTTTATGCTGCCTTGCGCGCGGGTGGAGAACTACTAATCCCAAATAAAGAAAACGAATACCTGATCCGCGCCCTCCGCAGCCGATTGAATCCTTTAATTCGTCATATTCGCGAAAATTATTGGCTAGATCCTCACCGTTTAAATGCGATCTATCGCTACAAGGTAGAAGAGTATGGCGAGGAAGCGCTCAATCAGTTTAATATCTATTCCGATTCGATTCCGTTTCAACGCTTGACCGAATGGTTACCCGAAGACGGCGGTTATTTAGCTGGTAATATAGGGCCATCCCAGATCGATTGCCGCTTCTTTTCTCAAGGCAATTTGATGGCGATTATTTCTTCTTTGTCGGATGAAAAGCAGTCCCACGGCATTTTGCGACTAATTGAAGCCCGTTGGTATCATCTGGTGGGCGATATGCCGATGAAGTTGTGTTTCCCGGCGTTGGAAGATATCGAATGGAAAACCCTCACCGGATGCGATCCGAAAAACAGACCTTGGTCTTATCATAACGGTGGCAGCTGGCCTGTTTTACTGTGGATGATCGCCGCCGCAACTCAAAAAATGGGCAAGCCGGAACTCGGTCACAAAGCGATTAAACTAGCTGAAAAACGCTTGAGTAAAGACGAATGGCCCGAATACTACGACGGTAAAACCGCCCGATTGGTAGGAAAAGAAGCCCGTCGCTATCAAACTTGGACGGTTGCCGGTTATTTATTAGCTTTAGAGCTAATGGAAAACCCCGAACACTTAAAATTAGTCTGCTTCGACGAATATCCCCAAGAACTGCCTGCCAGATAGCACAATCTTTGCTATTTGTCAAGCATAAGTTTGATAGAAGCTAACGCATCGGTTCTGCCCCGCTAGGATAGCTAAGCGCATCTGCGTTGCTTGGCGATCGCTTGATATCATGTCCGTTAAATTGCCCATAATAAAAACCTCACAGAGTCGTTCTGTAGGGACACGGCATCTGAGATATCTCCGACAAACATTGGACGTTAATCGTGCCGTGTCCCGGCTGATGATGATGGGTAATCGACCTGACATGATATCATCCGCAAATTACCCGAGGCAGATCGCGGAGCGCGTCTCACGATCTAATCTGGACGGGCTTGACCAAAGATCCAGGTTATGGCTGCTCTCGCCTTGGCTCACGCGCGCTGTGCTGGGGCGAGGGGTTTTTTCTTTGGAGCAAAACAATCTTACCGGGATTGATGGGCGATCGCTATAGGGGTAACACCCCTCATTTGCCCCCGGAAAAAAAGATCGGTATTTTCACCAAAACTGCATAAGTCCTCCCGACTCAGACGTATATGTAAACAGAAGGGTGATAACCATTTAGTTCCAGAGGAAGATTATGCTTTACCTAGCCACCGTTCAAAAGCAAACCAAATTCTTCAGCACGGTGAAGACGGAACTCAAACTGCTAGCTAGTCAGCGAGGACACAACTGGACTCCCGTCTCCGGGGATGAAGTCATCCCAGCACCAGAGGCGAGTAACTTCAACGCCGGGGTATTGGTGCTAGTTGATGTGACGGCGAGTAAAAAAGCACAGAATATTCGAGAAGCAGCGCCTTCATTAGTCAAAACTTTACAAAATTTCTCTTATTTACAAGAAAAATGGGAAGCGAAAGAAAAAGAAAGAGATTTTTGGAAAGAAGCGCTTACCCATCAATCTGCGGAACTCAATCGCCGCGAGATGGAACTGAGAGTACAACAAGAACAATTAATCAAAGCAACGCCAAGAACTGGAAAAAGCTCGTCTGGAACTGCAAAAACTGCGGATAGCGCTGGAACAACAAAAAAAGGGGAGATCTAACCTGAATTATATGCCAGATGCTAAGCACCTCAAGCTTCATCCCTCTCCACAGGAAGAAAAGAAGGTTGTAAATTCTCACCCAGCAAATGATGGGGATCTGCCTACTCTAGTGCTGGATAAATCTGTTTGCATTCGGATCGAGAAACCCTCAGTTCGTTAAAATTGGCACAGTATAGTTACCAAAAGCACCCACTCCCATAACTGCTGTTACGCTTAACCTCACACGCATCATCGAATTAACTGACGACCAATTTTATTAGCTTTGTCGATATAAGCGGACATGATATAATCTAATGTCCGTTGAATTGCCCATAATAAAAAATCTCACAGAGTAGTTGCGTAGGGACACGGCATGAGAGATATTTTAGATAAACAGATAACGTTAATAATGCCGTGTCCCGGCTGCTGATTGCGGGTAATCTTAAGGACATGATATAACAAGCAAAAGCAGCATTTCTTAATAAGGGCAGGTTTTACTAAGTAGTCCGCGAAATCACAAAATATTTCCAGGACTTACGCAAAGAAACGGGGTTTCTCCGAAAAATCGTCGCTGTGTAACTAAAGATCTACGCAGAAACAAAGGTGATAGGTTGCCCAAGCGTAAGTCACGATCTCGTTATATCGATTCTATTTGTATCATATGATGTCCGCTAGCAATGGTAGTGTATAGTTGTTGATTCTGTAGGGGCGGGTTTTACCAGCAATTCTGTAAGATCGCGAGAAATTTTTTAAACCCGCCCCGGCTTGACGCTACCGATGCTACCGGACATGATATCAGATATCAAGTCCGTTTGTATCAGCATCGCGCGGGGGGCGGGTTTATTAATACTATTCGCTATCAATCAAAGGAAACTTGTAAAACCCGCCCCTACAAAACTATCAATCATATCATGTTTGGTCGATTAGCCATAAAAAGACGCCCTTGCACGGCAAGATCAACGTTCATTGTTTATCCGAGATATCTCTGATGCCGTGTCCCTACACAACAACTGGGTGAGGTTTTTTATTATGGGCAATTGGGCAGACATCATATCATTGGTAGGGACAAGGCACAGGAAAAACTTGGCGCTGGCGATCAAACTTTCTTTAGCCTTAGTCCCTACAATCAATCTTGATTAAACCCAACCCTGCAAACCATCTAGTCAAAATACAGTTTAAGATTGAGTGTAAGCTTTGAGCGCATATTCTTTGAATCGTTCCAGATCTGCTTGAATAGTAGATTCAACTACGCGCCCCAAAAATAAATTATCCATCAACTTACCCAACCACCCAGGAATCCCATAAGCTACGGTTAATTTAACAATGCTGCTACCTTTGCGATCGTAAAAGCGAATTGCTCCCCGATTAGGCAAACCATCCACAGATTCCCATTGAATAATTTGCTCGGGAACTATTTTTAAAATTCGCGACAGCCAGGTAAATTCAAGTCCTCCCGTAGCCAGTTTCCACCGGGATAAATCCGGATTATCTTCTAGGACTTTAACCGATTCAATCCACTTCATCCAGCGGGGCATTTGTTCTAAATCTGACCAAAGGCTCCAAGCTAATTCAATGGGAACCTCTACCTCTACCTGTACGCTGTGTTCTAGCCAATCTGTCATTTTGATAATGGGTAATGGGTAATGGGTAATGGGTAATGGGTAATGGGTAATTTCAGATTGGAAAATTCAATTGGCAATCGGCGATATAAAAATTTCCCTTTACAATTACCAATTACCAATTACCAATTACCTATTTTGTTTCTAGGATTGCCTTGGCGGCGCGTCGCCCAGAAATAGTCGCACCTTCCATGCTATCGATGTAATCTTGTTGCGTGTAACTACCCGCTAGGAAGAAATTGCCAATCGGTGTTTTTTGATCCGGGCGATAGGGTTCCATACCGGGTGCTTCGCGGTAGAGCGATTGAGCCAGCTTCACTACACTGTACCAGGTCATGTTGAGTTCGCGAGACGAGGGGAAGAGGTCGTGAACTTGCTTGAGGACGTGTTGCGCGATCGCTTCGTTACTCTCTTTAATAAAAGGATCTCCCGGTGTCAGCACCAACTGCAACAGCGAACCTTGCCCTTCCCGATAGTAATCTCCCGGACTGGTTAAAGCCAAGTCGGCAAAACAAGAAAAGTCAGCATCGGGAGTATAAAGTAAATTATCAATACCCGCTGCTCGCTCTAATTGTTTCCTCTCTTGAGCATTATGCAGTTCGGTTACCCAACCGTCAAACCGCAATTGTACCGTCGCCACGGGAACCGTATCGAGTTTATAAATATTGTCAAATTGCTGCCATTGACGCCATTGTTGCGGCAACAAACGCTGAATTCCCGGTACATCACAAGCGCAGAGATAGGCATCGGCGGTAATGGTTTCTTCGGTTTCCCCAGAAGCTACCACCATCCCGCTTACTCGCGTTTGATCCCCGTCTTGAGCGTACTGAATTTCACGCACGCGACGGCGAGTATAAATTTTTGCTCCCCGGGCTTCTATGTAATTAACGATTGGTTTGTGTAAATACTCGTGGGGAGAGCCTTCCAGCATTCGCAACTTAGAAGCCTCAGTACGGGCGGCGAACATTTGGAAAATAGTTAACATGCAACGCGCGGAGATATTTTCGCAGTCGATAAAACCGAGTGCGTAGGCGATGGGGTTCCACATGCGTTTGATGCTGCCATCGCTGCCGCCGTGACTGCGAAACCAGTC
>DNGJ01000220.1:5512-10376 GCA_003486305.1 Cyanobacteria bacterium UBA11371 | reverse complement strand
CCACCGAGATCTACACTCTTTCCCTACACGACGCTCTTCCGATCTGGGCACGGCATGTTTGAGATTGTCCTGTTGCGGGATAATTTCCTCTTGCCGTGCCCCTACACGCAAATCGTAAACCGTAGGGGCACGGCATGTTTGAGATTGTCCTGTTGCGGGATAATTTTCTCTTGCCGTGCCCCTACACCCGCATCGTAAACAATATTATTTTCCCCCATCGCAACTGTTATCCAAGTGCAACATAATTGCCGTAGAAAGCCCTGCCCAAACTGGTGTATTAACATCAGCTTTTCTCAAAGCTTCCGCCGTCCAAGAGTTACAATTTCTCAAAATTGAGTAAGTGCCTTTAGCCTCAAAATAGCTAGCATTCCCAGAGCCGCCACTCAATCTAATTTTTTCCCCTTGCTGGTCTAATTGAAAAGTATTTTTAATAAATTTATTTAACTTTAAATAACCCGATTGACTCACGCCAAAACATTCGATTTCAAAATTTTGGGGCAGGTTTTTGTAACCTTCCACCCGAATAACCGAGGGATTGGGCAGAAACAGTGCTTTAATACCCGCAACAATTTTTGCATCAATTTCTCTGGGCGGGTTCATATAAAATTCTCTTTCTCCCCAGCCAAAAGCTAAGTAATTGTAATCGGCATTTTTACCCATACCTAAATGTTTACGCCAGTCAAAAATTTTATGCTGGAATGGCACTATAATTTCCGAATGGATGCCAAAGTTAATAACGCAGATTTTCAGATCGCAACTCGCTGGCGATCGCTTAAATTTTTGAGGAACTAAAGCCCCAATCAAAAGTGCTGCTAAAATAGCAACAGGAATGAAAATAAAATAATAATTTTTTAATTTCTTCATGTCTTTCAACTCCATATACATTTAAAATGTAATTAAAGATACCAACAATATTACATAAATATATTCCCGTTGTTAGATGAACTTATAGAAAATATGCCTGTACCTTGATATTACTTCAAACAAAAACCAAATCTAGGACAATGGCATTGTCAGCAGTTATTTTAGATGTAGATGGAACGCTCGTCATCAGCAACGATGCACACGCGCAAGCTTGGGTGGAAGCGTTTGCAACTTATGGCTATGACGTACCCTTCGAGAAAGTTCGACCGCTGATCGGGATGGGCGGAGATCAAGTTATACCAAAAATGGTACCGGGACTTGATAGCGAAGAAGGGGATGGAAAAGCTATTTCGGAAAAGCGCAAAGAACTGATTATCAAAAAATTCGCTCCAACGCTTCCTGCTGCACCGGGTGCGCGAGATCTGATATTGAAGATGCAGCAATCTTCTTTGCGGCTGATTATTGCTACTTCGGCTACGAGTGAAGAACTTTCGCTGTTATTAAAAGCGGCAAAAGTTGACGATTTGCTCCAAGAAGCAACAACATCGAGCGATGCGGAACATTCTAAGCCAGAACCGGATATTGTGGAAGCGGCATTGAAAAAGTTGAATCTGGAAGCAGATCGAGTTGTGATGATTGCGGATACTCCCTACGATATTGAAGCCGCGAGTAAATGCGGAGTGGGAACGATCGCATTTCGCTGTGGTGGCTTTGATGATAGTCAGTTAGAGGGAGCGATCGCAATCTACAACGACGGAGCCGATCTGCTAGCACACTACAACGAATCTCCACTATATGTAGTGTAACGCACGATCTCCAGGATATCTGGAGTTACTGCGCGATCGCTGAAGCAATAAAAAGCAGTAGCGTTATCCGCTACTGCTTTGGCACTATATCACGCTAGACGCTCAAGTTTGACCGCTTTATCGCCTCGCACTCATCGAAACCTAGTTTTAACAACGCAAGCTATCATGGCTTGCTGGCATTGCTAATGGCTAATTGCTAATTGCTCATGGGAATATTTTTTTGTTTTACCATTAGCCATTAGCCATTAGCCATTAGCAGCCCTAAAACTAGCAACTTGCGTTAATACCTGTAGTACTCCTCGTCAGCGGGATCGCCGTAAGGATCTTCGCTCGCTGGACTGATATAGCCGTATTGATCCTCGTCAGCGGGGTCGCCGTAGGGGTCTTCGCTCGCCGGACGCACATCGCCAAATGGCCCGTAGCCGTAGTCGGCGGGGTCGCCGTAGGGATCTTCGCTCGCCGGACGCACGTCGCCGTAGTAGCCTTCTGCGGGGTCGCCGTAGGGGTCTTGGCTTGCTGGACGCACATCGCCAAATGGCCCGTAGTAGCCTTGGGCGGGGTCACCGTAGGGGTCTTCGCTCGCCGGACGCACATCGCCGTAATAGCCTTGGGCGGGGTCGCCGTAGGGGTCTTCGCTTGCTGGACGGACTTCACGGTCGTATTGTCTGTCGCGATCGCTTTCCTCATCCCTATTACCGAGAAAAGCATCTTGGATGTCTCGCAAAAATCTGTCAACCATAACGATCTCCTGATTTGGTAATTGGTCGTGGGCGATGGGTCATTCTCACCCGCTCACCCGTTCACCTGGTCCCCTGCTACTGTGCAGGCACTAAATCGGTTAAATCGCGCCCGTCTGTCCTTCCGTTATAACCTTGAAAGTCGCGATATCGTTCTGCCTCTTCTACTGGAACTCGAATGCCTTCTCGCGGCGGCGTTACCCAGTGCGCCCGTCCTTCGGCATCTCGATAGTAGACGCGCCCATTCTTAGAAAGGTAATACTTGCCTTGCGGGCCTTGCTCTTGCCTGTTCTTATGCCGATTGTAGAGGTAGTAAAGTGCAGCCGCTCCAGCCAAAATTGCCACTTTTTGACCCGTTGATAATCCCTTCCTCGCTTGAGGTTGTTGATTTTGTGGCGGAGGAACTACTCTTCCACCACGGGTATCGTCAATCGGCGGGGGTGGTGGACTAGACGCCTGCGGACTTGAGCAAGCAGCAAACATGGGAACTGATAGCAACGTCGAAAGCAGCCAAGCTTTAGTACGTAAAAATCTTTTCTGCTCAGGTTGTATAGTGTTCATTGCCTCTTTTTTACCTGGGTCTAGTGGACAATTTTGGGCGGGTTATTAAAATCAAAGCTGTTGGATTGGGTTTAGCACTAAAAGTGCTGAGTGCCGAAATGCCGTTAACTGCTTACCGCAGTGAGTGCCGCTTTTGCGGATTTATCCGAGATTTGGCACTCAGGACTTTTAGCTAGGCCATCCTCTGGCTGCCAGTGGAAAGGCTTTTACAACGATCTACAACAGCGCAACAATTTGATTTTCAATAATTTAATCGTGCCGAAAATTGCCGTAAGTTCCATCCAGCCTCAGATAGAAAGTTTTTTAACCTACTTCACACCACAGGAATATACAATTAGGTCAAAGATTCAGTTAAATTGATTCAAGTCTATAAGTTATATCATGTCCGGGAGCAAAGGTTGTGTATAATTTTTGATTTGTAGGGGCGGGTTTTACCAATCAATTTGTGGAACCAAGAGATATCTCGTTAAACCCGCCCCGCCTGACGCTACCGATGCACCCGGACATGATATTAAAACCGAAAAATCGCATATTTACCCGCGTCCGTTTAATTTACCCTCACTTATGACTCCATACTCCGGAATGGCTCAATACTTTGGAAAACTACCCAGCACAAATCAAGCTTGGTCAACCATCGCCGCCGTAGAATCAATTGACTCGGATGAACGCGGCGTTTGGTGCAACTGTGGCGAAGCACGCCTTGGCATCAAGGTACTAGCACCTAATTTAATTCGCGTGCAAATGTCTCCCACCGGGGAGTTTATGCCCCGTCGTTCCTGGGCTGTAACCCTCGATGATGAAGAATGGTCTGTCGTACCTTTCCAAGTGCGAAAAAGCGATGAAAAGATAGAAATTGAAACCGAACAATTGCGCGTTTGTATCGATCGCAACCCGTGTCGCATTGCCTGTTTCGACAAACAAGGGCGTCCGTTTGCACAAGGTGTAGATATGGGAATGGCTTGGCGCACGGGAGCCGTCGCAACTTGGAAACGCATCGAAGCAAACGAACATTTCTATGGTTTTGGCGAACGCACTGGACTACTCGATAAATTATCTGAAGTTAAAACAAATTGGACAACCGATTCGTTAGATTACGGTTCCCTGACCGATGAAATGTACCAGGCAATTCCATTTTTTATTGCCTTACGTCCGCAATTAGCTTACGGTATTTTCTTCAATTCTACTTTTTGGAGTCAGTTCGATATCGGTGCAGAACAACCGGGCGTCTGGCGCATGGAAACGCGGGGAAAGGAATTAGATTATTACATTATTTATGGCCCCGAACCAAAACAAATTATCAGCACTTATACGCAGCTAACTGGTAGAATGCCTTTACCGCCAAAATGGGCGCTGGGCTATCATCAATGTCGCTGGAGTTACGAATCTGAAGCAGTGGTGCGGGAATTAACGCAGGAATTTCGCCAGCGGCGCATTCCTTGCGATGTAATTCATTTAGATATTGATTACATGCGGGGATATCGGGTGTTTACTTGGAGTCCGAAACGCTTTGCAGATCCGGCTAAATTAATCGGCGATTTAAAGCAAGAGGGTTTTAAAGTAGTCACAATTATCGACCCTGGGGTTAAGTACGAACCCGAAGGCGATTATCACGTCTTTGACCAAGGGTTAAAAGGCGATTATTTTGTGCGAAAATCCGATGGGCGGATATTCCACGGCTATGTTTGGCCTGATAAAGCCGTATTTCCCGATTTTATGCGTGCTGAGGTGCGACAGTGGTGGGGCGACTTGCACAAAAGTTTGACCGATGTGGGCGTCGCGGGGATTTGGAACGATATGAACGAACCTGCTATAAGCGATCGCCCGTTCGGCGATGAAGGTGCTAAAATTTGGTTCCCCCTCGATGCACCCCAAGGATCTGTAGGGGCGGGTTTTACC
>DNGJ01000220.1:0-5170 GCA_003486305.1 Cyanobacteria bacterium UBA11371 | reverse complement strand
GCGGGTTTTACCAAAGAGTCTGCTATAGAAGCGAAAGATCTCGTTAAACCTGCCCCGCTTAACGACTCCACCACCCACGCAGAAGTTCACAACGTTTATGGGTTAATGATGGCGAAGGCTTCTTATGAAGGAATGCTAAGACAGCGTCCTGGTGAGCGATCGTTTATCTTAACCCGATCTGGTTTTGCCGGGGTACAGCGATATTCATCTGTCTGGATGGGCGATAATCAATCCCTCTGGGATCACCTGGAAATGTCCCTACCAATGTTGTGCAATATGGGACTATCTGGCGTCGCATTTGTCGGGTGCGATGTGGGCGGTTTTGCTGGTAATGCTACCGCCGAACTATTCGCCCGTTGGATGCAACAAGCGATACTTTATCCTCTCATGCGCGGACACTCGGCGATGACTACTGCCCGTCACGAACCTTGGGTTTTTGGCGAACAAGTCGAAAATATTTGCCGCGAATACATTAATTTACGCTATCAGCTATTGCCCTACATTTACACCTTGTTTTGGCAAGCTGCAACAACTGGCGCACCAATTTTACGTCCGTTAGTTTATGAGTACCCCAACGATTCCACAACCTATACTTTGTCCGATCAAGTATTGTTGGGTTCCTCGATAATGGCAGCACCTATTCTTCGTCCTGGTATTGAATATCGCGCTGTTTATCTGCCTGAAGGAACTTGGTACGATTGGTGGAGTGGTGAGCTTTATCAGGGACCAACGCATATTTTAGCTCACGCACCTTTGGAAAAAATGCCGCTTTACGTGCGTGGGGGTGGAATTATTCCAATGGGGCCGATTGTGCAATCTGTTGATCAGCGTCCCCTCGATACTTTAACCCTACGCATTTGGCCTGGTACGGGTGAATTTACCCTTTATGAAGATGATGGAAATAGTTTTGATTACAGAACGGGTGCGTGGGCGACTACAACTTACCGCGTTCGTCCTGAAGGCGAACAATTCATTGTAGAAATTGAGGCGCGGTCAGGTCAATTTTCCCCCCCCTCGCGGGAAGTTATTGTGGAATTAGTGGGGGTGGGAGAACAGCGTTTTACAGATGATGGCACGCCGCAGAATTTGGTGTTTGGTTAGTTTACCAGAAACCCGGTTTTTCAAAAAAACCGGGTTTCTTAAAAAAATCAGTCTTAAGGGAGGTGTAAAAAAACCATCTTTTAACTAAAGTTATAAGATTGACAAACCGCAGTGGCTCTGCTAAAGATTGATAAATTGATGGTGAAACTGACACGCTCCCAGTTACGATGCTATAGTTTTGCCGTGTTGACCGTAGCGATCGCACTCGCGCTCCTGCTGTTGCTACACCGCGCGATAGATGTGACCACGAGTCCTTTTCTGCTATTTTTTGTTCCCCCAATCTTCAGCGCTTTGTATGGCGGACTCAAACCGGGTTTATTGGCAACTGTTTTAACAGCTTTAGGGATATGGTATTTGTTTCAGCCTCCGGATCGTTCTTCAGAGATTAGTTTAGACGAAACTTTAAGGATCGGCTTATTTGTATTAGGAGGATCGTGGGTAAGTAGCTTAATAGCAGGGTTAGAAAATGCTAAAAAATGCTCGTTAAAATTACAAATTCAGGAAAACGAGCAAATTATCAAAATACTGGAAAGCATGACGGATGCCTTTGTGCATTTGGATCGCGACTGGCGCATTACCTATGTAAACCAAGAAGTAGTCAAACTCAACCAACAAAAGCGAGAGGAAATTATCGGCAAAACCCACTGGGAACAGTGGCCTTGGTCAGTTGGTACTATAGTAGAAAAGCAATATCGCCGCGCAATGGCAGAACAAGTACCTGTCAATTTCGAGGTGTTATACGAACCGTTAAATATGTGGTTGGATATTCGTGCTTATCCTTCTCTTGAAGGTTTGAGTATTTATTATCGGAATATAAGCGATCGCAAGCAAGGCGAGTCGTTGCTGCAAAGAAGCGAAGCCAGGTATCGTTCCCTTGTACTTGCGAGTACGCAAGCAGTTTGGACAACAGATGCAGAAGGATGGATTATTGAAGAACTGCCATCTTGGGGTGCATTCACCGGACAAACAAAAGCAGAAATGCTGGGATGGGGATGGATAAACGCTATTCATCCAGAAGATAGAGAAAAAACTGCCCTCGCGTGGAAAAAAGCTATTGAAACAAAAACAACCTACGAAATCGAACATCGAATCAAAACCGCAGATGGAACTTATCGATATTGTTTAGCGCGGGGTGTTCCGGTTTTAGATGAAAACAATCAGATTGTAGAATGGGTGGGCACGCATCAGGATATAAGCGATCGCAAAAACTACGCAGAAGCATTAGAACAGCAAACCGCAGCACTTTGGGAACAACAACAATGGCTAGAAGAAGCTCTAAATTTGATGCCGATTCCCTTGCTATTTATCGAACCAGGAACCGCGAAGGTAAAGTTTGCTAATAAAGCAGCAGACTCTCTAGCAGGCGGCGAATTTCCTAAAGATAAACCAGCCGAAGAATATCACACAATTTATTACTGTACCGACGACAAAGGCAATCGCATTCCCGACGAACAAATGCCCGGAGTGCGTTTAGCACGAGGAGAACGTTTGTCAGGAGTCGAGATGGATTGGCACACGCCAGTAGGCATCCGTTCCCTACTCATTTATGCCGATACCCTACCGGAAATGCACGGTCATCCCGCTACTGGTGTCGTGGTGTTTCAGGATATCGCTAAACTCAAGCAAGCAGAGCAAGCAATGCGACAAAGCGAAGCCAGATTTAGGCGCTTAGTTGAGTCGAATATTATCGGGGTTGTAATCGGTAATTTTTCTGGCGATATTCTAGAAGCAAACGATGCTTTTTTAGATTTGGTAGGATATACCCGGGAAGAAATGCAAGCGGGAAAATTGCGCTGGCTAGATATTACCCCCCCAGAATACATGCATCTCGATCGCCAGGGGGCTGAAGAGATGGTAAAAACTGGGGCTTCTACACAGTTTGAAAAAGAATATATTCGCAAAGATGGCAGTCGCGTCCCGATTTTAATCGGTGCAGCTTTATTGGAAGGCTATCAAGATAGAGCCGTTGCTTTTGTAGTCGATCTCACCCCAGCTAAGCAGATGGAAAATGCTTTGCGACAACAAGCAGAAGAATTAGCTAAAACCAACAGGGTAAAAGATGAATTTTTGCAAGTGGTTTCCCACGAGTTAAGAACGCCATTAAACTCGATTTTAGGTTGGGCGCAAATGCTGCGATCGCGCAATCTTTCCCCAGCAATTCAAGCCAAAGCTCTCGAAACCATCGAACGCAACGCCAAAAACCAGAAACAGCTAATTGAAGACTTGCTCGATGTCTCGCGCATTATTACCGGAAAATTGCAATTAAACCTGCGATCGCTCGAACTTACCCCCATCATTCAAGCCGCAATTGACTCGCTCCTGCCAGCCGCCGAAGCCAAACAAATTTCCCTCATAACCAACCTAGAATCGGATTTAACCAGCTTGCCCGCTGAAACCTCAAATTTCTCATTAAATCCGCCTTTGCGCGTTCTAGGCGACTCAAAACGGTTACAGCAAGTCTTTTGGAACCTACTATCCAATGCGATCAAATTTACACCCAACCGCGGGCGCGTCGAAGTCAAACTGTCATCGGTAATAGGTGATAGGAATTACCAATTACCAATTACCAATTACCCATTACCCATTACCAACTATGCTCAAATTACCATCAGCGACACGGGAATCGGCATTAAACCCGACTTTTTGCCCTATGTTTTCGATCGCTTCAGCCAAGCCGATAGTACCACCACCCGACCTTACGGCGGACTGGGATTGGGGCTAGCGATCGTGCGCCATTTGGTAGAACTCCACGGGGGAACTGTCTTTGTAGAAAGTCCGGGTGAAGGACTAGGGGCAACCTTTACCGTCAAGCTGCCGCTTTGTTCCACAACAATTGGTAACGGGTAATTGGTAATTGGTAATTGGTGATTGCCAGCTTGGGTGTTTGTTAAAAATTCTTTACTATTACCCATTACCGATTACGCATTAGCCATTAGCAAATTTAATATATCCTGGGGTAGAAGTCCGTAGCATACATAACAGCTTAGGATACCTTTGTGGAAAATAGCAAAGGAGACAATTGATATGCAGCGGACTTTCTTATATTTAGGAAAAGTTCTTCGCAAAATCTTTTTAGTTGTAAGTTTGATAAGTTTGCTTAGCTTATCAGGTTTATCGATTTTCAATCCTCAACCAAGTTTAGCAGCCGCTTACAAAGACAATTCGCCAGTTCTAGAAAAAGGTAGCAATAGCCAATCTGTAAAAAGCCGGGAAGACGCTTACGAAAAAGCTATCAAAGCCATTGACGAACCCGAAGGACTGGAGAAGGTCTACGAGAAAAATTTAGACAAGTACGAAAAAGAAAATCCCCAACCAGGAATCATTGAAAGCGCCAAAGAGGTAATTAAAGAAGTTACCCAACCAGAATAATTTATCTTGCTTCGTTCTAGCAACCCGGCTTTTGGGAAAAGTCGGGTTTCAGGATGTCAGGCAAATAAACCCGGTTTCTAGGAATAATCCTTGGGCAAGCAAACGACAGATCAACGAAGAAACCGGGTTTCAGGGTGACAATTAGCAATTAGCAATTAGCAAGCTTGCCATCGGTTTCTCGATGTTACTCGCTCAATTCCTGTTGTAAATACTTGCCCCATTTGGCAGCCAAAGCAATTTCTGTAAAAGGAATTCGCACGGAATTTGCTGAATTGGGTAACAAAAATTCCAAAACAACACCACGACCAGATAGGGGTGGCTTATCTAAATCAACGGGCTGCTCGTTGACTAACAAACGGATAGATTGTACGTCTTTAAGAGAAAATGTTTCTAGATTGACTGGGCCAGAGCGGGTGGGTTTTCCCCAAGTTAAATTGTCCCCTTTCTGACCCAGGACTGCGTAAATATCGTACTTAGCCCGCTCGAATTGAGATGCCCAAGTGCGATACGCTTCGACTTTTTGATATTCGTTCCATCCTGCCCAAGCTAGCCAGATAAATAGGGCAAGCAGGGGCAACCATAAAAGACCGCGTTCCATAAAAATAGTGTATAGGCCAGAAAAATCTTCATTCTTCCCTAATTCTCCCTAAAAACAGATCTTGTTGGTTAATAGATCTGTGGTCGGGGCACGGCGATCGCA
>DNGJ01000025.1:5352-7937 GCA_003486305.1 Cyanobacteria bacterium UBA11371 | reverse complement strand
TCGATGCAAGCGAGTGCTACGGGGTCATTTTTCCGGAAAGTGACGCGACGAATAAAGCGCTGTGCTTTGGGAGGATGCCATCCTGGAGATGCGCCTGTGAGTAAAGATTTTGTACCCGAAGGTTGCACGGTTGTACAGCGATTGGGGCGTTTGAGGTGGTGGCGATCGCAATAATCCCACACCACCTGATTCACCGTATCTTTCCAACGGGTTAAATACTCTTGTTCCCGCCGTTTAAATTCTAATCCCTGTGGAGTTTCGGGACGACCTTCCGCCCACCACCGCAACCAATCTACCCCAAAAGCCTTGACAAAAAAGTCAAATAACCCAGTAAAAGAAACGCCAACAATCGGGTCTAATTCGCGGCTGTATTGGTAGCGCGGTTCAATAAATTGATGATTGAGCAAAACCGCTACAGATAATGCTCCTGCTGCAAACGCTTTCTCTTGTTCTTGATAGTTATGGGGTTCAATTTGATTGAGATGAATTTCACTTAAATTGCAATGTCCATCGGAGAATACAATTTCACCGCAGGGATTGAGGCCATAGCGAGCTAGACGATGTTCTAGTTCTTCATTAGACATATTTTGGCTGTTATTTTGCAGCCATTCTTTTGCTTTTCCTTCGCTATAAGCTGTGATAAATGCAGAGTTTAATTGTGGCGTTACTAGAAGATCTCTATTTGCTCTGGCAACGGCTTCTCCTGCCCATTGAATTGCACCTTCACCAGAATAGTATTGTTTACGAACAGCTTCAATACATTCTTCTAAAGAAGGTTTTTTGTGGAAAACTCTCGTATGATTGGCCATTCTCAAGGCATCTCGTTCTGGGTCGATTCTCCAGTTGCCATTTTCATCCTGTTGCCATAGGTTATCTTTGGCTGTAGTTCCCAGGTTGTCTGCTGAATCAAATTGACGCATTCCGGCGCTTCTTCTAACATTTCCGGCAACGACGACGACTGCTGCTTCATCAATTAACAAACAGCATTCTACTGAAGTTAATTGCCGTCCGATGGCTTTATTTAAAATCGACGCGCACCGCCCATAAAGTCCTGATAACTTGACGGGATTTGCCACGCCTCCAAAACCTTTTAAAGGTTCTCCTGCCGGACGAACATCGCTCAAATCAATGACGACTTGAACTTCTCCGGTAAATTGTTCATCTGTCGATAATTCGAGCAGGGTTTGATAAGATTTGACCCAACCTTGACGGCTGTCTCCTACGCGGATATAAACTTGATTTCCGGCAATTTTGACTTCGGTTTCTTCCCGGCGTAATTCGGGTGCAGTAGAGCCAATTTCGCTTTGTAAAAGCACATTTAGATGATTGCGAATAGCTGGCAATTGATTGATATATTTAGGTTCGAGAACGGCTCCTGTACCGCAGCCCATCATTGCCAGATCCATCATCAAGCCAAAGGCACGCCAATCGACGACATTTGTGCTGGTGCAGTTATACCCGCCGGAAAAATTTTCTGGTTTTTCAATCCAGTCTGTACCGCCCACCCACAGCCAGCGACCGGAGGGCAAAGATTTAATTTGACGCTGCATCTCGTCTATAATGTCAGCTTCCTGGGGTGTTAGCTTGCCCAAGCGTACCAGACCGCGTAGGGTGCGATCGCACACCTCCTCCCAACTCTCCCGCCCATTAGCCGTCCGACGACTGTACGTTCTAAAAAACACCGGATTCGCCACTGGCGCAGTTTCCGGAAATGGGTTAGTATGTTGCACCCGCTCTAGCTCTCGAACCATATCACCAAGCCTTATCTTTTTGGGACAGACACAGATTTAGTAGTGTAAGCGATCGCATATCTAGCGTCAAAGCTTGAAAATTTATGAAATTTGCCCTATGTGTAGCTAATTGCTAATTGCTCCTTTGCTCACCTGCCCCCCTGCTCACCCGCCGACTTACAATGACTTTAGCCGCTTGGCGATCGCCTTTATCTCGCGCCCTCCATCGCAATCGCAGCCTTGTCTACGCCCGTTACCTGCAATTGGCTACCGTTCGGGCAGATGGACGCCCTGCGAACCGTACAATCGTTTTCCGGGGCTTTCTAGCCGATACAAATCAGCTAAAATTTGTCACCGATTTCCGCAGCCAAAAAGCCGACCAAATCAATTATCAATCTTGGGGAGAAGCTTGCTGGTACTTTCCCAAAACGCGCGAGCAATTTCGCCTCGCAGGTCAGCTAATCCTAGTCCGCGAAAATTATGCAGATCCAGCCCTCCAGCAAGCCCGCCAATCCGCTTGGCACGAACTTTCTGACGCCGCGAGACTTCAATTTGCATGGCCTCATCCAGGGCAAAATAGAGCTAATTTAGAGGCTTTTCAACCGCAGCCCCCAAATCCAATTGAACCGCTCTCAAATTTTTGTTTACTGTTATTAGATCCAGTCGAGGTAGACCATTTAGAATTGCGAGGCGAACCGCAAAACCGATGGCTTTACCGGCTAGATAGTGCTGGTGTTTGGTTGACGCGAGAAATTAATCCCTAATTGGTAATTGCTAATTGGTAATTGGTAATTGCTAATTGGTAATTGCTAATTGCTAATTGCTAATTGCTAATTGCTAATTGCTAATTGCATG
>DNGJ01000025.1:0-5189 GCA_003486305.1 Cyanobacteria bacterium UBA11371 | reverse complement strand
TAATTGGTAATTGCTAATTGCTAATTGCTAATTGCTAATTGCTAATTGCTAATTGCATGTCCGGTAGCTTTGGTGTGTGTAGTAGGGGCGGGATAACCCATCCATTCTGTGGAAAAACAATATATTTCGTTAAACCCGCTGCGGCTGACCCTACCGATGCCACCGGACATGATATAACAATTGGTTTTTTCCTCACAATTAGCCATTAGCAATTAGCCATTAGCAATTACCCAATTTCAAATACCTGCGCCGTCTAGGAACTGCTGAATGGCTTTATCTTGGATGCGACATCTGGGGGTTTGCGTCTCTGTAGGATAATTGGTTTGATCGATCGAGACTTCTTGCTTACCTACTAAAACAGGTTGAAGCACCGCCACTGGTTGAGGTTGCTGGATTTGTTGCATTTGTTGTTCCAACATCTCAATTCTGTCTACCAAGGCGCGAATCACTTCCGCTTCCGAATCTGGTAAACTGCCGTGTTCTAGGGGATTCACCCGCACGCCAGAGCGATAAACAATCCTACCTGGAACGCCTACGACAGTGCAATCTGAAGGCACATCGCGCAATACCACCGAACCTGCACCAATCCGAACGTTATTGCCTATTAAAAGATTGCCCAAGACTTTAGCACCGGCTCCCACTACCACATTTTCCCCAACAGTTGGGTGGCGTTTGCCGGATTGCTTGCCCGTCCCGCCGAGGGTGACGCCTTGGTAAATAAGGGTATAGTCGCCTACAATAGCTGTTTCGCCAATCACGACGCCCATGCCGTGGTCGATAAAAACACCCTTACCAATTACCGCACCGGGGTGAATTTCAATCCCGGTTAAAAACCGCCCGATGTGAGAAATGAAACGAGGGATGAAGGGAATTCCCAGTACGTAAAGCCAGTGAGCAAAACGGTGTAACACCAAAGCTTGCAAACCGGGGTAGCAAAACAAAACTTCTAGCCAATTGCGAGCAGCCGGGTCGCGATCGAAGATTATGCGAAAATCAGCTATCAGGGAAGTTAGCACGAGTAGTCACCCAGTGATTGCATAGTAGGCCATCCCCGATTTTAGCGTTTTAAGTGTCTTCACTGGTAATTGGTAATTGGTAATTGGTAATTGGTGAGGAGTTCGCGCGATCGCTTTCCTGACAGTGTGGGAAGCTTCGGCAACATGGGCAAGCTACCCATTAGCGATTAGCGATTAGCGATTAGCGATTAGCCATTAGCCATTAACCATTAGCCATTACCCGCCTTTACTCTTGTTGTACAGAAAGACTGTAGTCGCGGCGGACTCCTTCTTCAAAGGTTCCCACCCAGATGCTGTATCTACCTGCTTTCCAGTTTGTGTCAGAGATGCTGGCATCTTTATTGCTGCCGGTATCGTCGCCGCAGCGGATGGTATTTTCGTTACCGGGGCCTCTGATTAACAACGTCGTATCGGAACCGCCAGTATTGACTTGTACGGTTAGTTTGGGAAAATCTCGTTCTAAGACCATGATATGGTCGGGTGTGGGGGAAGCGAAACCGATGCAGCGGTTGTTTGTGCGATCGCTATTAGCAATAGCCGCCAGCGAGTAAGAACCCCCAGTAAAACCCGATACTACCCCATCCGCAGGCGAAAACCCTTGGGAAAGCGTTAAAGAAGCAAAATTAGCAGTTTGCGCGAGAACGGGTGTAGCGCTCAAAGCTGTTAATAAAACTAGCCAAGCACGGCCTTTAAATCGACGTAAAATATGCACCAACATATAACAGCCCTCCTCCAATTCTGGGTACAGGCGTTCTCAATTCCAACCTATCCCAGAATCGAGGAGGGGGTGTTGGGCTTCATGCCAGTTTCAAGGCTGCACACTAGGGGGAAAAATCTGTTGCGATCGCGCTTTTTTTGCAACTTTAATCGAATTTCTGTTCCAATTGTGGCAGCAAATTGGAGCGATTCATTTGATAATCGATGCCAAACGACTAAAGTCGCGGCTACACAAACAAAGCCTGCCTACGCAGGCTTTGAGAAGAAGATGCGATCGCATTCCATCCTCAAAAGCCCCCCTTGGGAAGGGGGGTTGGGGGGATCGCCAATTACCGCTCCGGCAATTTATATTGCCCAACAATCCGTTTGGCATATTCTGGTACGTGGGCATCTAATTTTTCTGGATGATTCCGCTTCACATATAAATAGTTGCGCGTGAAGTGGGAATCAATCGAAAAACGAGCATATTCCAGACCTTTTGGGCCAATTTTTTCGATGACTACGCCCATTAATTTAGCCGCCCACATGGGAAGCGTTACGCCTTTGTCGTAGGCGGGTATACTTTGCTGCACGGCATTTTTGCGATCGCCCGAAGACGTCACCGGCTGAGTTTCGATCTGATCTTGTACCAAATCGAGCATTTCTTGCCCGCGATCGTTTCTGACTACAATCCACTGCCAACCAAAGGGCGCGCCCATGTAGCCGACAACTAAATCTGCCAAAGAATTGACATAATCAAAACAACTCATGCAAGAAGGAGCAAATACATCCTTCAATTCCTTAGTATTCAGCCCAAAAAACGGCACTTTTTCAATCGAACCGTCTTCGTGTTTAAAGTGAACTTGGAAATCTTGCATGAACTCGTAATACACCACCGTTTCTGGAGAACGGCTAGTAGTATCTAAGAATTTTTGCAGACCGGCGCGGGTAACATTATCTACACAAGGCGTACCGAGAACGTAGAGCTTTTCCAACCCCAATTCTTTTTCTACCGCGCGCAATGCCTGAATTTGACAACCCACGCCAATTACTAACAATCGCTTCATCCCAGATTGCTCGATTTGTTCCAAAACCGAAAGATTTGGCGACAGAGTTGGCTTATTCACCCGCGCCGCTAGAATTTCCTCTGGAGTGCGGGCGATGACGGGTTTAGGTTGAAAGCGGTCTTCGGGGGTATTTTGGACGCAGACAACGCCTTCTACCATGCCGCGATTGAGCATTTCAATCGCAATCGTACTGACAATACCAGTCCACTGCGCGCCTTCGATGGGTTGAATTTTCCGCGCCGCCATCATGTCTTGACTGACGCCGAAATACCATTCATCGGGGTTGTCTAGATTGCGATCGCGCCCGTGGGTTAGTGCTTCGAGTTCGGCAATTTGTTGGTTTAAGAAAGCACAAGCTTCCTTGACATAATGAATATAGTATGTATCGCACAGTCCGCACTCGCTGCAAAGTTCCTTAGCAGGGCGACGGCTGGAGGGTTTAAGGGCTTTCGCCTTTTTGTGATTGGTAGAATGAACTGAAGTCATTAAATTAGTTCTTTTATCCAGAAACAGCCTCTCTCAAAATAGATTACCAGCTATGAACTTCACGATAGAGATTGAACAAGAAGAAGATGGACGCTTCTTGGCTGAAGTGCTTGGGATGCCCGGAGTGCTAGCTTATGGGGAGACGCGGGAAGAAGCCGTAGCCAGAGTCCAAGCATTAACCCTGCGAGTTATTGCAGATAAACTTGAACATGGGGAAGTAACCCCAGAGCTAGTTAGCGTTTCCTTTGCCGCAGCATGAGTCAATGGTCTAGCACAAAAGCCAAGCGCGTCCTTGCCGCCTTGTTACGCATCGGGTGGGAAGTCAAACGAATTTCTGGTTCTCATCGGATCTTGTCGCATCCTGACTCGCCTGATGTGGTGTTTGCCTTTCACGATAATGAAGAAATTGGGCCTAGAATGCTAGCCCGAATTGCCAAAGTCACGGGTTTAACACCTGAAGATTTATGATGTTTAAATTCACTATCTGCGATCGCTAGAGGGTTTGAGGGCTTCGGATTTGTGGTGAGAGCGCACAAAGTGATATTATGGGTAGTTTATTAACTATAAACTTAAGATAGCCCAAGGCTGGTTTTTACAAAAACTTTAAGAAGATTCAGTCATTTTTCAGTATTTATTACGAAGCATTCAAATTTTATTCAGATTAAATTTTAAGTAATTTCGACTACCTTGGGAGCAAAAAGCGTGACACCAGATAACGAAGAGTTCAAAAATAAAGCAGAAGGTGCGGCATTAGTTGCAGGAGGAACCGCAGCAGGTGCAGGAGTTGCCGCAACTGTCGGTGGCATGGGATTAGTAGGAGGATTTGGCGGCGTAGCAGTTGGTGCGGCTCCTGTTGTTGCAGCTGGAGCAGTTGTAGGTTCAGCCGCTTATGGAGCCAAAAAAGCAATAGAAGAGGGAGATGCAACAGCTTTGGGTGCAGTCGCAGGTGGAGCAGCCGTTGGTGCAGGAGTTTCAGCAGTAGTTGGTGGTATGGGTTTAGCAGTAGGCGGTACAGCGGTTGCAATTGGTATGGCTCCCGTCGCTGCTGCTGGTGCAGTAGTTGGACTAGCTGCTTACGGGTTAAACAAGCTTTTTAACAGTAAGTAATGGCAAAAAATCCTCCTAATCCATTACAAAAACTGGTGCGGGGTGTAATTAGGGATTTGATTACTCAGGTGAATAGTCAAAAAACCGATCAACCTGCAAAGCGAAAGAGTAAAAAATCTGCTGCTACCAAATCCGAATCTAAACCCAAACAGGAAAAAGAGAAGCGATCGCGTCACATTCCTGCATCAGTTCGCGTCACAATTTTGCACAGAGACAGCTACAAATGCGTTTTTTGCGGTCGAGGCGCGCCGAAAGTTGAACTAGAAGTAGACCATATCTTACCTTTTTCAAAAGGTGGAAGTAACGACCCTAGCAACTTGCAAACCCTGTGTTTCGATTGCAACCGAGGAAAAGGTGCGCGTCGCTTGAAATAGCTAGACGGTGCGTTAGCGCAAGCGTAACGCACCCTACAATTTTTAACTGAGGTTAAGTTTTAGAACGATTAGGCTCACCAACACAATCAAGCCAAGCGCCCGACGGAAGTAGTTAACCCCCTCAAACAGTTCCAGCCATGCCCAAGTGAATAAAGCGCCGAACGCTACTAAATCTAATGCTGTCTGGATTTTGCCACTTGGGACTATCGATTGAAGCAACGTCGCTGCTAACCCAACCACCAGTGGTAGGTTGGGCATCTGAGCGATAACAATGTTGCCTTCACTGTCTCGAAAAATGCGATCAAATAATGTAATTTCCTTCGCATCAGGTTTCTCTAACTCGTGGCTCAATTGAGATGACATCTGCCCTGCCTGAAATAGTACTGAAAGTCAATGTTAATGCTGTAGAGCATGGCAGCGCCTATACCTGGCGTTAGATTAAG
>DNGJ01000072.1:21018-30203 GCA_003486305.1 Cyanobacteria bacterium UBA11371 | reverse complement strand
CTTAAGGAGATGATATAACGCACCACGCTTCGCTTGGTGCGTCAGGCGCAAACCTGTTAACTGATAGTAAAAATTTACCTTTGAAATGCGCCTGACACACCCTACTAAAATGTCAGCAATGGTTGAAAGCCGTGTTTAACCGACCACTCACCCATTTGTTCCATCTTTGGCACGGTAATCTGATTTCTTCCCCAAGAAAAGTTGCTGTGCCACTGTTCAAATTCCAGCAGCATCGCTTCCGCAAAACATGCAAATAACTGACGTTCTGGCACTTCCATATTGACGATTTGCATAATTTTCCAGTCAATATCCAGCGAGTGTTCTACAATTCCGCCATTGAGGACATAAACCCCCGGATGCTGAACTTTAGTTCCCAGATTCTTGGGGTATCCACCATCAATTAACAGACAAGGTTGCTTCAAAGTTGTGGGGTCAATTTCCACACCTTTGGGCATACTGGCAACCCACACTACAATATCTGCTAAAGGTAGGGCTTCTTCCAGTCCCAAAATTTTGCCCCGCCCCAATTCTTCCTGCAATGCTTGCAGTCTATCTTTGTCGCGGGCAATTAACAACAATTCTGCTACATCGGTACGAGTATTTAACCAGCGACAAACCGCACTGCCGATATCACCCGTGGCACCGCAAATTGCTACCGTCGCTTTTGACAATTCAATCCCTAACTTTTTCGACGCTTCTTCGACTTGCCGACAAATTACATAGGCGGTGTGGGTATTCCCCGTCGTGAAGCGTTCAAATTCTAGTTTGGTATTGCGGACTTCGGTAACTTGATTGAGGTTGAAATTCTCGAAAATAATCGAGGAAAAACCACCCAATGCCGTGATATGAATGTCGTTTTTTTGAGCCAGCGCCATCGCGTTCACAATTTTGCGCGTTGCGGCTTTAATCCGGCGATTTGCCAGCATTTCGGGCAAGAAGCATGATTCTACATATCGCCCTTGGATTTTTTGACCCGTCGCGCTGGTAACGGTAATATCATCGACGATTTGCGGTGGGGCAGAACACCAAAAATCCAGCCCTTGGTCGGCATATTCCGGGAAGCCCAAATCTCTGGCTACGGATTGGGCATGTTCTAAACTGGTTAAGTGACCGATGAGACCAAACATTATATAACTATTTAGTAAGTCGGTAATTGGGACTGGACGCAGAGTTTCGCTGGATCGATCCTGGGATCGACCCTTAAAAATACTACACAAAAATGTTACGCAGGTGAGCAAAGGGGCTCTTGTGCGGGTGTGTTCTTGTGCGGGTGTGTTCTTGTGCAGGTGGGCAAGAGGAGAATTGAAATCTATATTCTCACCTGCGGGGGCGGGTTTATTTCAGCTGTTTGTTGGAGTTTAATGATTATTGGTAAAACCCGCCCCTACATCTCACCTGCTCCTCTGCTCCCCTGCTCCTCTGCTCACCCGCTCACCCGCTTGTTAGGCAGCTGCCAGTCCGTGGGCGGATAACCGCATCAGTTCGCGGCTAGTAAAACCGATGTTACCGAGTGCTTCTCCGTAGGAGATCATGAAGTCTTCCACCAAAGCTTCTTTTTCCATGCCTAAAACGCGGGCGTCGTCTTCGACTTGGTTGAGCATTTTCCAGACGATGGGCAGGTTTTGGCGATTGGCTTCTTCTAACTCGGCTTTGGAAGCTTCAAAGTGTTCTTTCAGCCAAACTTCACCGAAGTTGAGATGAGTGTATTCATCTTTAACCACCCCTTCAGTAATTTTGCGGGCAAAGGGATCGGCGAAGGGGATATAGATGTTGTAGGCTGCGATCGCAAAGCATTCGATAATCAAAGACTGAATCAGCAAGCAAGTGACGATTTTGCCTTCTGCATAAGCATCTTTGAAGTTTTGGTGCAGTTGAGCAAAGAATTCCTTGGCGAATTCCATATCCGGCGTCACCTGGAGGTTGCGCCCGCAAGCTTCAAACCCTTTTTTGTGGCGACTCTCCATTTTGGAGAGGCGGATTAAGTCTTCTTTGTGTTGTGGCAGCAGTTGGGCCAATTGAATGTAGTTCTCGTAGGCTTCTTGTTCGCCTTCGATCACGATCGCATTGATGCGGCTGTATGCATCTTTGTAGGTTTCGGTTTGGAAGTCAATGGCTGGGCTAGCTACAGTCTGCTGCATAAGTTTATTTTCTCCTGTTGGCGTAATTTACCTGAGCGGGGATAAGCAAACCTCATCAATTGAACGTGAGGATCAAAATCGCTTAGTTTAACTTAACAAATCTCCGGCTAACAGATTACAATTGGTTGCAATATATTTCGTGAACTACCCACACTGCCCTAACGGGTCAGTGTGGGCTTCCTGCCCAACAGAAAGCGCAGTAGTAGATTTCTTGCGTCCTCTACTACTGCGTCTTACATCTGGACAGCAGGCTTTATCCCCCGTTCCAGAGGTCAAAATTCGTAGTCCTTCATTCCTGATGTTGATTGCTGCATTAATATCCCTGTCATGTGTTGTATGACAATGTTTGCAAGTCCAGTTTCTCACATTTAATGGTAGGCTACCGACTTGATTGAGGCATACGTGACAGGTTTTTGAGCTAGGGAAAAATCTATCAACTTCTACATACATCTTCCCTTCGATCTCTGCCTTGTACTTCAGCATAGTGCAAAACATCCCCCATCCAGCTTGATGGATAGATAAGGCCAGACAATGGTTCTGCATCATGCCTTTTACATTCAGATTCTCCAGCACAACAACTTGGCTTTCGTTAACTATCCTACGAGATAGTTTGTGGAGAAAATCTTCGCGGCAGTTAGCAATTTTTCTATGTACTCTGGAAACTTTCTTTCTCGCCTTAACGCGGTTGTTAGAGCCGTTCTGCGATCTCGTCAGTTGCTGTTGTTTAACTTTTAAATTTTTCTCATGCTTGGCAAGTATCCTTGGATTGTCAAATTTAGACCCATCGCTAGTAATAGCAAAATGCGTCAAGCCCAAGTCAATACCTATCGCTTTACCTTCTACTTTTGAGAGTGGCTTATCCTTGCCATCGTCAAATAGAATAGCAGCGAAGTATTGACTGGAACAGTTCTTGGATATGGTTACAGTCTTAACCTTTCCGTCAATTGGTCTGTGAACGATTGCTGACACCTGCCCTATTTTGGGGAGGGTTAGACAATTATTGGCAACTTTGACGTTTTGAGGATACTGGATTGACTGCTTACCATGCTTTGACTTAAACCTGGGATATTTGGCTCGTTTCTCGAAGAAGTTGTTGAAAGCTACTCCTAAGTTTAAGCAAACCTGTTGCAAGCATTGCGAGTATGTCAAGGCTAGCCATTCATACTCTTTTTTTAACTGCGGAATGAGTTTCTTAACGTCATATCCAGATAGCCCTTTACCTGTATGCTTATATGTTTCGTTGATTAAGTTTAGACAGTAATTCCACAACCAGCGACAATTACCAAAAGATTGTTCCAGTAATTGCTGCTGTTCTAGAGTTGGGTAGAGTCTAACCTTAACAACTCGAAGCATCTTAGAGGGAAAACGTTTGACGCTAACAGCATAACATAGCTTGTTCGCTTCTCACCTGTTTCCCTCCCGTGCTACGCATTGGTCTGGATACTGTTGCACAAAAGACCGGGCATTCATCCCACACTCGCCTATCGGGTGAGATGTGGGATGAATGCCCGGTTCAGCTAGACTTAAAGCATAGGATGAAATCTAGACTCTATGTCCAAAATATCGCCAAATCAACCATCCTCCCAGTTTTGGCAACCCCTTAGCCTCGTTTTGCTCTGTTTGGGGGCAGTTATCGTGCTGTTACCCCTACTCGTCGTGTTTCTTACGTCCTTCGCCCCTCCAGGTGCGAATCTGACACTCAGCATCTTTGCCGCTAACCCAACGCCTGTTAACTATCAGGAGGCTTGGGGAAGGGGGAATTTTCTCCTGGCGTTTGCCAATTCGACCTTGGTAGCGATCGCTGTCACCGCTTTCCAGATTATCACCTCAGCGATCGCTGGCTACGCCCTGGCGCGGCTAACTTTCCCAGGACGCCAAGCAGTATTGCTCATCGTTCTAGCAACGCTGGTGATTCCCTTTCAACTCCTGGTGATTCCCATTTTTCTCGTACTCACCTGGGGACACCTGCTAAACACCTACTGGGCGCTAATTTTACCCACGGCGGCAAATGGTTTTGGTATTTTCCTACTGCGCCAGTTTTTCTTAACTATCCCCGTCGAGTTGGAAGAAGCAGCAGCAATAGACGGTGCAAATCGACTGCAAATTTTGTGGCGCGTGATGCTACCTTTATCTCGCCCCGCTTTGGTAACGCTGTTTTTATTCACTTTTATCGCCGAGTGGAACGATTTGTTTAAACCTTTGGTTTTTACCACTCGACCAGAATTAAGAACGGTTCAGCTTGCTTTGGCAGAGTTTCAGGAACAATTTACCAATAATTGGCCTTTGTTGATGGCTGCGGTGGTCATCGCCACTTTGCCCGTCGTGTTCCTATTTCTCTTAGGTCAGCGTCAGTTTATTCGCGGAATTGCTACAACTGGTATCAAGAATTAACTTTTCTAGGTGTAAAAAACAGTTAAGAATATAGGGTTTCCCCGGTATTTTTTTCTGGCTTTTTGTGGTATCCTTATTATAATGGGAATATTTGTAAAAATAATATTTTGACACAGATTTCGATTGTGATATAAAGTATAACCAAATTTTCTCCAAAAAGCAAGGGGTAATGGAAAAAATGCCCGCAAAAGTTTTTCTAGAGACAGAAAGATTGATATTAAGGCAGTTTACCGAATCCGACGCGGAAAACTTATTTGAATTGGATAGCGATCGCGAAGTAATCCGCTTTGCCAATCTAGGCATTATAAAAGGCGGGGAGCCGACAGATACCGATCGCGAAACAATCCGCAACAAAACCTTGCCCAGATTGCTGGCATACTATCAAAAGTATGAAGGTTATGGATTTTGGGCAGCGATTGAAAAGTTTAGTCATGAGTTTATCGGTTGGTTTCAATTTAGACCAGCATTAGACAGTCCTTTTAATGTCACTTCGGGGTTGTACGATAATAAAGATATCGAACTGGGGTATCGATTGCGAAAAGTTTCATGGGGGAAAGGTTACGCCACAGAAGGCGCAAAGGCGTTGGTAGTAAAAGGCTTTTCCGAATTAGGAACTCAACGAGTTGTGTCTTCAGCTTTAGCTGCGAATGGCGCATCTAGTCGCGTGATGGAAAAAGCGGGGTTGAAATTTTGGCAGAAGTATATTCATCCGGAAATTGAGCCAGAGGTAGTGATTTATGCGTTAAACAAAGAGGAGTTTAAGCTTGAAGAATATATTACGACATAAACTGAAAACTGGGCGGGCGGGACGCCCACCCCACAAAGCCCAAGCTGGAATCTTGTGGGGTAGGCATCTTGCCTGCCTTATCCCCACTCCACAAAGTCCACCATGCAATCTTGTGGGGTAGGCATCTTGCCTGCCTGACTACAGAAATGCGGATTAGGAATCAGTTAAAATTCTGAGGCGAATGGTGCGATCGCCCATATCATCGAGGGGTACTTCGATTACCTCACCAGACAGGCGTTCGATGCAAGTGATGAGCGATCGCAAGCTAGGCGTACTCGCCCCCGTATCGACGTATAATCTATCTGCTAAACTGCCCAAACGTTTCCAAGTTGTATAAAGTTTGGCAATTGTTTGTTCCAATTGTGCGGCTTGTTTTACCAAGTCGGAAGCCGTATTTAAACAGCCTAAACGCATCGCTTCCGATAGTGCCATTTCCACATCAACCGAAGATTGATTAATTGCTTGCACTTGCGCCGCCGCATCGAGATATTTAGCTAGATTGCGCGCATCTGTAGTTGCTTGTTTGAGGGTATCTACAGTGGGATTTGTTGCTACGTCAACTTGCAAAGCGCTGACGTGAGAGTCGGGTAATTTTTCTAACTCTTTTACTAGGGGGGCGAGGTAGCGAGAGGGAATCGAACGATCTGCGGCTTTTTCTTTCACTTCATCCGGGATTAAATCGGAAGACATCGCCGTCCATTCATCCGTCAATTGCTTTACTTCGCGCCTGGTAATGCGATCGCCTTTTTGTGCCGCATCCGCTACCAATTGTTGAATTTCCGGGGAAGATTTAGCCGTTTCGACAAACGCGCGCTTGCTGAAATTCTTAATCGCCGTCGGATCTAAATGTCCCTCTTTCAACAAAGTATCGGCACTATTGGCGAGTTCGATTAAAGAATAAGCCTGACTTTTGCCAATTTCGCGGTTTTTCAGCCAATTAAGAAAGCCCGTGCCCCTTCCATCGCCGGTTTTCTTCTCGCGATCGCGCACCGCCCGTAATATTTTCCCGCGCCAGATTTCCGTTTGCAAGTCAAAGCGATCGCACACCAGCCAAGCATTTTCTACCTGCTGATCGAACACATCATCCGAAATTTGCTCATCTTCCGGATCGGGTAGTTGAAAAGTAAGATCGCCTAGCCCTTCGAGGGCAGATGCAAAACCGTTGCCAAACTTGGGAGATTGAACCATAGCCGCCGGGGGAACAGTGATACGCTACCCGTAGTATAGGGTATGGAATATCTACCCTATTTATAGAGTTCGTGTAGATTGTGATTATCGCATGTTTTGGGGATGAGGGGAAGCGATCGCGTATGCGTGTACCGATGGTTGTGTTTACGGTGAAATTCGCGGGAAAAAAGGTCTTTACGTCTACGCTGAATTGGGGGCGGAACAAGAATACATACCATCACCAAATGACGATCCGATGACAGAATACAGAATTTTTACTGGTTGTGATGTTTATTTTGCCAAAACGAAAGAACAGCTTGCCAATGGAGAGTTTGAAGCCGAAGACTTGCCCAACGTCACAGTAATTATTTACTGCTAGTGGAGGCTGTAGTAATATCAACTGGAGGTCTACGCAGTTTCTTGCGGCGAGTCTCGATGCGATCGCGATTCTCATACAGGAAGTCTTCTAAATCTTCCAGACGTACCCGTACAGTTTTTCCGCCCTTGAGGTAAACAGTAGGCATACTCACATCTTGCACCTTGGCTAAAAACCGGGTTTCTTGCAAATAGCTCAGCTTCAAAGCCTAGATTTTTCGTCAAGAAACCCGGTTTTTGAAGGCTTGTTGAGAATGGTGCAAGATCTGAGCATAGGGAAATTGAAAATAAAGATTTGTGCTAGCTAAATTATACACAATTCCCATCACCCGCCAGAGGTTTAAACCCAAGGGCTTTTAGCTCAAGTCCACTCAAGTAAACCAAAAAACTCTCTTCAGTCCATTTTAATGGACTTTAACTATTAGCCAGGAAATTTATTTCCTGGCGGGTTTTGTAGCTTACGGCTTCTATTCAAGCTAACCCCAAAACACCCGTATCCCGCAAAAACTCAAGAATTGCTGCATTCACCGCCTCTGGACTCCCCGCCGCAGCATCGTGACCGCAATTTGAGATTATTTTTAATCTGGAACTAGGTAAGCAGGCGTGCAATTTTTCGCCATTTTTAACGGAAAACCAATTATCTTGTTCTCCCCATAAAATCAAAGTCGGACAAGCTATTTTTGCTAAATTATTTTGAATTTTACTAATAATATTTGTTTCGTTTTTAAGTAATCGCTCAATTTCCTTTGCCGATTGTTGTAACTCTTCGGCAAATTTAGTCACTCCATTGGTAAATTCAAGATAGGGGTAACTCGCCCAGTAAACTTCTTCAAAGGTCATTTCATCGGGATTGGCTAAAACTTCCCGCCGTTCGATTGCTACTGCTGTCCAAACTAAGGGGGCAAATAATTTAGCCAGTCGCAAGTTATCAACAATCCGCACTAAATCTAACGGTAAATCTGACAACAAACGCATCGCCCGATTCGGTAAACGTTCTGGAAAAATTGGGACGTTGATGACAATTAAGCTAGCGAATAATTCGGGATATTCTGCGGCAACTCCCAGGGATATCAATGCTCCCAAGGATTGACCAACAACGATCGCTGGTTCGTTGCATAAAGATTCAATTATGCGCTTGGTTTCAATAATTTGATGACCAATTTGTTCTGAATATTCGGGTTTATCAGAAAAACCGTGTCCTTTGGCATCAAAACAAATGACGCGGAAATGTTGCGAAAGCGGGTCGATGCTGTAACGCCAATTGTAACTCCAACTGCCGATGCCGTGCATTAAAAATAACGGTTTCCCCGTTCCTTTTTCGCCGTAAGCAATTTGAACGGGATAGCCGCTGGCGTCGGTAATGGTTACAGTTTGACGACCTTTGGGGAATGTAGTTTGCCACCAATCTTTTAGCATTGGTAATTGGTAATTGCTAATTGCTAATAGGATTTTAGGTGCCTGTGGCAAGTTTGAATAATTGGGTGAGGATGAAGACGCCGGTGAAGGAGATAGCGATCGCAACCAAAATCACCCCACCTAAAAGCAGATAGACAAACCAGGTGTCTGTCTTTTGACGATTGTAGGGCGATCGCATGTGCGCTTCCAGCAAAGCCATATTTTTGGTGTTCGCTTTCCAGGCGACATCGACAAAATCTCCCAACAGGGGTATCGTTCCTACGAGGGAGTCTAACAGAATATTCCACACCATTCGCACCAAAGTTGGTCGCGGTGCGCCCAGCTGCGCTGCTTGCAGTACGATGTAAGCTGAAAGAATCGCTCCCAGGGTATCTCCTCCGCCGGGAAGCAATCCCAAAAGCGGATCGATACCAACGCGGTAGTTTGTACCCGGAATTGCAACGGCATTATCCAGTACATCGGTTAACTGGCGCAGGCGTCTTAAAACAATGGCTTTCGATTCATCGGCGGGATTGGACATCTGGTTTATTGCTCGCTAATTGGCAACTAGATTAGTTTAAGGGTTTGGGTTGGCGCTGTACATCTACCAAGAAGTAATAACTTGTCCTATGCCTTTGGTTTGGAATAATTGTAGGTTGGGTTGAGGTAATGAAATCCAACCTACTTAACGCAAGTTGCTAGTTACAAATATTGTCGGTTTGATCCCCCCTAACCCCCCTTAAAAAGGGGGGCTAGCACCGGATTCTTAGTCCCCCTTTTTAAGGGGGATTTAGGGGGAACAAAAATGCTTGAACTCATAACTAGCAACTTGAGTTACTTACTAAGAATACCTATTTATAGCGGATTGCAGTCGTGTGAGGTACACCTTCGACAGCGGTGTGCGGGCACCCTTAAGGGTGCCCGCACACCGC
>DNGJ01000072.1:10770-20850 GCA_003486305.1 Cyanobacteria bacterium UBA11371 | reverse complement strand
GCGGTGTGCGGGCACCCTTAAGGGTGCCCGCACACCGCTGTCGAAGCGATAACGCTGTACCTCACTCACTTGCAATCCGCTGTAACGAACCGCTCCAGGCGCAGAGAACGCTCCAGAGAAGAGAAAATAGGAGATATGTATCTTATTTTTAACCTTTCTTTCGCATGGATTCGCCGACGGTAACGTTTAACTGACCGCCGAATAACATTACTAAAGAACTTAAGTTTAGCCACAGCATTAAGACAATAAAGGTTCCTACAGTGCCATAGGCGGCGTTGTAATTGCCGAAATTGGTGACGTAAAGCCGAAATAAACTCGATAAGATCGCCCAAGATATTGCTGCTAAAATCGCTCCTGGTAGAATCGGGCTTCCCTTGTTCCAGCGACTGGGGCCGTAGCGGTAAACAAATGCGAAGGCAGAAGCGATGATAGCTAAACCCGCAGGCCAAGTCAACAGCCGCCAAAGTTTCAACAGTCCCGATTGTAGATTACCGCTTTGACTCGCTACCACTTGTACGATTAGGTCGCTGATAAACATTAAAAAGGCAGCCACGATTAATAGTAAAATTGTGCCAATCGTCAGGCCAATTGAAACTAATTTGGCTTTCCAAAAAGGTCGCCGCTGTTGCAGGGGGATTTGATGAATTTCATCAAGCGCAGCCATTGCTGCACTCTGCGCCGCCGACGCCGTCCACAGGGCTACGATAAAGCTGAGGGAAAATAATCCTTCGTTATGGCTTCTGCTGACGGTTTGGACAAAACCTTGAATTAAGAATAGCGCTTCTTGGGGAGCAACCTGACTGACTTGATAGGCGATGTCTCTTACAGTAAATCGTAACGAGGCAAACAATCCAATTGCGGTCAGGATCGCCAAAATTGTCGGAAATAACGATAACATGGCGTTGTATGCCATCTCAGCAGCCAGACCTGGTAACCTCTGTTCGCCCGCCCGTTGGAAGGCTAGCTTCAGAGTTGCCCAGTTTAGGTGGCGAAAGAAACGGATAAAACGGGGAAAGCGCATACTTTTATTAACGACTAAACTTATCAAATAACAACTACACAGATGAGTTACGACATCCAGCAGTGGATATTGGAAATTAAGTCGCTGCAACAACAATTAGCAGATATGCAGCGCGATCGCGACGCCGCCCTTGACAGTGCAGCCAACTGGCGTCAACTATACAATACCGAAGCCCAGCAGCGTCGCGATGAAGCCCTGCGAAGTCAACAAACTATAGAATCCCTCAAAGCCCAAATCCAGCAATTGCACGAGGAAGTCAAAGGAATTGAGAGATTATCCTCACCTGATGCGATTTCCGCCTCTGTGGAACAGATAGAGAATGTTCAAGAATTACAAGCTAAATTAATCGAAGTTTTAATCGAACGCGATCGCATCGCCCAATCTCTAAAAGACGAACGTCTCGCCCACGCCCAAACGCGGGAAAAATTAACCACCGCCTTGGGGGATGCGGTGGATGTCCTCACCAGCGTTCAGCGGCGCGGTCATGCCCCAACTGAGGAGGATGGCATCAAGCAGAATTCTCCCCCCCCCACGCCGCTTCCAGCTGCCACTCAACCCGTTGCCGATTTACCCGCCTTCGTTAAAACCCCATCACTGAAGCTACCTCCGACAAGACCGGCTCCACCCCGGTTTTAAACTGATTTTGGCAGTGTTTAATCGCCGTATCTGGGTCTTTCAGTCCATTTCCGGTGAGGACGCAAACGACTGTCGCCCCTGTGGGAACTTGGTCTTTGACTTTTAATAACCCGGCGACGGAAGCCGCACTAGCAGGTTCGCAGAAAATGCCTTCAGAGGATGCCAGCAGGCGATAAGCGTCTAAAATTTCTTCATCGGTAACGGCATTAAACGCCCCCTGACTCGATTCTTTGGCGGCTACTGCTTTTTCCCAACTTGCGGGGTTACCGATGCGAATTGCAGTTGCTAGGGTTTCCGGGTGCGCGACGGGGGTTCCCGTCACCAAGGGAGACGCGCCTGCGGCTTGAAATCCCATCATGCGGGGTAAGCGATCGCATTTTCCCGCTTGATGGTATTGACAAAATCCCATCCAATATGCTGTGATATTTCCGGCATTACCTACGGGGATGCACAGCCACTCCGGGGCATTGCCTAAAGCATCTACCACTTCAAAAGCCCCGGTTTTTTGACCTTCAAGTCGATAGGGATTGACAGAATTGACCAGGGTGACGGGATAACTTAGAGCCATTTCGCAGACTATTTCCAGCGCCCGGTCGAAATTTCCTTTAATTGCCAGGACTTCTGCCCCGTAAAGTAAAGCTTGGGCTAACTTACCCAAGGCGACGTAGCCATCGGGAATTAAGACAAACGCGCGCATACCGCCGCGTCGGGCATAGGCAGCTGCGGAGGCGGAAGTATTGCCAGTACTGGCGCAGATGACTGCTTTTGCCCCTGCTTCCTTGGCTTTAGAAATTGCCATCGTCATCCCCCGGTCTTTGAAACTGCCGGTGGGGTTAAGACCGTCGAATTTGACGAAAACGCGCACGGATCTGCCGATAATAGATGCGATCGCCGGAACCGGAATCAGCGGTGTATTGCCTTCCAGCAGCGTTACGACGGGCGTATTGGGCGTCACCGGCAGATAAGGGCGATACGCCTCAATCAGTCCAGGCCAAGCTTGTAGCTTTGATTGAGCAGGGGACAAACTAACAGTCACAGATTAAATAACAGGGTTAAAAAAATATGTGGATATACCTTAGCTTAACCCGCGAGAAGCCCCACGTCTCACCGCTTTTCCAGGAGCATGGGATGAATCGTGGACAGAGTTGATGGTACAAGGCGGGAAATAATGTTATAGTAAAATCAATTCACTCTAAGTGAGTCATGAGAAACGTAGTTAAAGTCAGGCTGTATCCGACCGATGACCAAAAACAGGCACTAGCCAAAGCTTTTGGATCGGTACGATGGGTCTGGAACTACTGCCTTGCGCTGAATAATCAAACCTATAAAGCAACGGGCAAGGGAATCTCAGGAATGGAGTTGAAGAAACAACTGCCGTTACTCAAAAAACAGGAAGAAACGGCATGGCTTAAACAGACTTATTCTCAATGCTTACAACAAGCTGTTTTAAATCTTTCTCAGGCATTCGTTAATTTTTTTGAGAAAAGATCGGGTTATCCTCGCTTTAAAAGTAAGCACGGTAAGCAGTCCATCCAATATCCCCAAAATGTCAAGATTGATAGTATTGGTGTTAAGTTTCCCGTATTGGGAACGATTAAAGCCAACATCCATAGGATTTTTGAGGGAAAGATTAAAACTGTTACCATTACTAAGACCAAGACAGATAAATACTACGCTGCTCTCCTGATTGAAAGCGATGAACCTGAAAAGCCGATATCTACGAGAGGTAAGGCGATAGGAATTGACTTAGGTATTTCCCATTTTGCGGTCACTTCAGATGGATCTAAATATCATAATCCTAGACATTTCAAGAAGCATGAACGCAACTTAAAACGTAAACAGCAAAAGCTAAAGATTCTAAATCGAGGGATAAAGCTAGAAGGCTTGTAGCAGTAGCTCACGAGAAAGTAAGCAACGCCCGACAAGACTTTCTGCATAAACTTTCTCGGAAAACTGTCAATGAGAACCAAGTGATAATAGCCGAGAATTTAAACGTTTTGGGCATGGTCAGAAACCACAATCTAGCCAAGGCGATCGCCGATTGTGGATGGGGGATATTCCTTGGCTAGATTGAGTATAAAGCCAAACGGGACGGAAAAGTCTTTCTTGAGATAGATAGGTAAAACCTGTAATGTTTGTCTGAATATCGTTGATAGCTTGCCTTTGGAGATTCGCTCATGGGAATGTCCTCATTGCCATACCAAGCACGATCGAGATGTAAACGCTGCTATCAACATACGAGATGAAGGATTACGGGTACTCGCCTCTGGAACGGGGGCGACTGCTGATGGAGGGAACGTAAGACCGAAACGGGGACGCAAGTCTTCTGTGGAGGCTGTTCCTTATGAAGTCAGAAGCATACACCATACCGTGTAGCGGTTGGTGTAGGTAGTTCACATTATCGTCTATACCCAAGTCAAATGGAGCAGGTGTGCCGGTGTGCCGGTGTGCGGGTGTGCGGGTGTGCGTGGGGGCTTCAGGGGCAATAACCAATTAGCAATGAGCAATTAGCAATTAGCAATCCGCATATACAGCCACTGGGAAAATTGATCGAGATAACTTAATCTCGCTTTACATTCAGGGTACAATTGCCAGGTGGTGTAACTAGAAAGTAATGACTAGAAGAAGATTGCCCTGCAATCGTTGCTCTAAGTCTCTCTAGTGTATTTGTGTCCAGTTATTGTCCTCCCAAGGAGTGAAACTCTATGTCAGTGGCATCAACTAATCAAACACGCCTAACGGAGTCGATGAAAAACCTTTACCAGGCAGATCAGCAAGTCAAATTCTTACACCTGCAAGCCGAAGTCGAAACGCTCCTAGTCCAGCTACAAGCGCTGAAACAGCAGCGTTTGACCGCCGCTGGAGTCCGAGAAGATAACTAAAACCAAGTTAACTAAAAACGCTTTGAAGTCCCCTACCATGCCTGTACCCATACCCGAAATCAACCCCAAGGGTAGGGTCAGTGCAGGGTACACACCTCTTGCTAAAGACCGTAACAAAAGTTAGCGAGCTTTTGCGGGCGCTCCGATTGGGGGTATGCCTACAATCGATAGGTAGATCCTTTGGTCTAGCAACTTCAGCGTTGAAGTTTTCTCAAAAATTTTGATTGGGATGAAACAGCTATCTAAGCGATCGCTATCGACCGCACCCGAAAGTCAACTCAGCTACTCTGACACTTACACCTGCCCCGTCTGTCGTCACGGTGAAATCTCGGCACTGACGCTGACAGAAGCGTTTGCGTGTAACTTTTGTCACCATATTTTTACCGCCAACCTGCAAAAGCAGTTGATTCAGGTGGCAGATAGTTCTCAACCCATGACTTGGCGATGGACTGGACGCACCTGGAAGCCAACCCATCAGCGGGATACGGAACTCACGTTTGTAGTTTGGTTGGTAGCGATCGCTTTAATCGCCCTCCCTCCTTTTTTAGTTTGGCTTTCTGCTCACACCTTCCCCCCTGAACCAGGTAGCACCGGATCTTGGATTCCCCTGGTTTGGATCGGCTTAACTTTCCTGTTCCACCTCGCTTTAGTAGGGTGGCTAATTGCAGAAGTTTATCAATTTCCTATTTATGCGGTTGTAAAGGTCAAGCTGCGGCGCTGGCTAAGGCGATAGAATTTTAGATGGTAATTGGTAATTGGTAATTGCTAATTGCGTGTAAGGGCTTTCGCAAATGCGATGAAATATTTCAGGTTTACCGACAAGATAACAGCGCAAATGCTTCGCCCCTACTGCTAATTGCTAACTCTGTTCGTTGAACTATTACCCATTACCCATCACCCATTACCCATTACCCACGTTATTTAGCAATACCCGTTCGTAGCGTTGACCGATACGTTCCCAGGTGTATTCTGTTTCTACAAGCGATCGCCCGTTACGAGACAACTCGTCGCGCAGTTGGGGATTTTCAAATAACCGACTGATGGCTTCTACATATTCTTCCACGCGATTGGCGCGTAAAGCACGCGCCTGTTCGCCATCCCCATCAACTTTTAGTCCTTCTAAACCGCGATCGCTCGATACCACTGGCGTCCCAGCTGCCATTGCTTCTAAGGTTTTGTTCTTAATTCCATAACCTACCCGCAGGGGAATAACGCAAACGCTACTTTTATGCAGGTATTCTGCCATTGAGGGAACGCGCCCCGTAACAATCACCCCTGGAAGTTCCGCAAGTGCCAATACCTCCGCAGCAGGACGGGTACCGACTATAGTGAAGGTGGCATCGGGGTAGCGCTTTTGCAGTTCGGGCAAAACTTCTAAGCTAAAAAACCTTACGGCATCGATGTTGTGCGAGGCGTCCATTGCGCCGACAAATACCATTTGGTGTCCACCTGGATCTGTGGGACGATAAGGAAACAATTCCAAATCTACCCCGTTGGGAATCACTTCGATCTGGGCATCCGGACGGAGTTTGAGGAATTGCTGGCGGTCATCCTCGGTGGTGACGACGATGCTGGAAAATTTGGTGCAGTAGCGTTTTTCGTAGCGCTCTAATAGTAAGGTGAGATAAACGCGATCGCGCAGAGCATTTGGCGATGCTCCCATTTCCAAGTGGTTGCGAGTCCAACCATACACCGAACTATGAACGTTAACCACTGTCGCCACGGATTGGCGAAATTCAGGTCGGATGTAAATTTCATTCACGCTATGTTCGCAGGTAATGGCGTCGCACTTTCCCTCCTTGACATAGGCATCCACCCAAGCTTGAATTTCCGGTGAATAACGATACAACACGTTAGGTGGCGTTGCTTTAATCGCTGATTCGGTAAAGCGTCCCACCTTACCCAGCAAACTTGCAACGCCGCTAGTGGGTTTCGGTTCTGGCGGTAACGGAAAAATTACAAGGTTGCTGACCCAGTTTTGCAGTTCTTTGATTTCCCCATCTGAGATTCCCCCTTGGTCTTGAGTTACAAGCGTGACTTCATGACCCTGCTGCTGCAAGTATTTCAGCAAATTAAAGGTTCTGATCTCAGTTCCTCCGCGACTGGGCGGATAGGGAAACGTAGAGGAGAGCATCAGAATATTCATACAAATCTTGGGTCGGTGGTAATTTTAACAGCTAACAATTTCCGCGATTTAACTAGAATCTAACTTTTCTTGCTTCTACCATCATTTGCACCACGTCTTTCATTTTATACTGCGCTTGCCATCCCAACTTTTTTTTGGCCTTGGCTGGATTTCCCCGACTAATTGCCAGATCCGTAGGTCGCAATAAGCTGGCATCTGTTACTACATGCTCTTGCCAGTTTAAACCGACACAGGCAAAAGTTTCTGCCACGAAATCTTCTAACTTGCAACTAAAGCCGGTAGCGATCGCATAATCATCCGGATCTGGATGCTGTAACATCAAATACATTGCTTCTACATATTCCGGTGCCCAGCCCCAATCGCGCTCAATTGAAAGATTGCCCAGATATAGCTTTTCTTGGCTACCAGCGGCGATGCGACAAGCGGCGGCGACAATTTTTTGCGTGACGAACCTTTCGGGTCTTAACGGAGATTCGTGGTTAAAAAGAATACCAGAACAAGCAAACAACCCGTAAGCTTCGCGGTAGTTGGCGACTTCCCAAAACGCCGCAGCTTTAGCGACAGCATAGGGACTTCTGGGGCGAAATGGGGTAGTTTCGTCGGCGGCGAGATCGCCGATATCGCCGAAGCATTCGCTCGATCCGGCGTTGTAAAATTTGATCGGTTTGCCGGTAAAGCGAATGGCTTCTAGAAGGTTTAAAGTGCCTACGGTGATACTTTCAAGAGTTTCTACAGGTTGTTCAAAGGAAAGACCTACGGAACTTTGTCCAGCGAGGTTATAAATTTCATCGGGTTCTACTTTTTTGAGGACTTGTAGAACGCTGCGAAAGTCGGTGAGGACAACCGATTCTAATTTTAAGCGATCGCGTATCCCCAAACGCACTAAATTCCCGAACGAGGACATTTGTGCATCTCGCGAAGTGCCGCAGACATCATAACCTTTGTTTAAGAGTAACTGCGCTAGATAAGCTCCATCTTGTCCGGATACGCCGCAAATTAGTGCTTTTTTCATCAGTTTTGGTAATTGGTAATTGGTAATTGGTAATTGGTAATTGGTAGATGTTTTATTTTTCTGATTTTTCTGGGAGGAGCATCGCTTTAATTGCTGCACTCAAATAACCGATTTGACAATAGCTATACACTAAATTGTCAAAGCGTAACGCCGGATCGCCGATATATTTTAAGGATTTGTATAACCCTCGGATTAAGCGATCGCCGCCGCTGACTAACTGTTTTACGCCTGTTCTACCAGCGATGCGATCGCGGTAACATTCACTAATACCTTGCCACCAACCTCGATGCAAAAACCAAGACTGTTCCATTCTTTCGGGGGCGACGTTGTGGGCTACAATTGCATCGGGAATATAAGCAACTTGCCAACCATTTTGCAGTGCTAATTCTGTCATGTACAATTCTTCATTAGAAAGCAAAGATTTGCCAATCCGTCCCAAGTTTGGATCGAACCCGCCAATTTGTTCTAAAAATTGTCGCCGGATCGAATAATTCAAACCTCTGGGAGTCAAACCGGGTTGGGTGATATAAACAACACTATCCCCCAAATTGTAGAGTCCCAAATTCCCCGACAATCCATCGGATAACCAGGCGGGCGGGGTTTTGCCATCGGGCCATAAAAGAGTTACTTTACCGCCAGCAATGGCGAGTTTTTCGTTAGTTTCATAAGCTTTATAAAGCGCGCTCAGCCAACCAGGAGTAGCAACGGCATCATCGTCAAGATAGGCGAGGATAAGGGCATTGGAAGCTTTAGCGCCGGTATTGCGCGCGGTGGATAGTCCCAGGACGGATTCGTAAATGTATTTAACTTGGGGGCGCGCGGCGACGATTTCGCGGGTGCGATCGCTAGAAGCATTATCCACCACGATTACTTCATAATCCGGAAAATCCTGCCCGAGTAAGCTATCAATCGCAGCGCCTAGATATTGCTCTCGATTGTGGGTACAGATAATCGCACAAATTCGATAGTTTGACATAAACCTATATTCTAGTAATCGCTGTTCAACGCTAGTCTTTAGACGCGGAAACTGTCAACGGATTTGAGATTTTAGATATTAGATTTTAGATTGATTTTGCCTAAAGCTTTAAAAATCTGAAATCTGCAATTCTATCTAAAATTCCCTATTGTAGCCATTCGATTGTCTTTGCGGATTCCGGAAGTTTGGCTTCTCGCTGTCCCGCCGAGCGATTGATGGCACAATAGAGGTTAATCGGACTGGCGATCGCATCGATCCAGTCCGATGTTCCCGCGATCGCTTTCGCCCCCGTGACGGGCAGTTCTTTAAGCAGCCAACGACTCAAGCGATAAACGCTTTCTTTCCAGGTGAAGTCGCGCATCAATTCCACCCCGTAAAGTTCGTGCAAGTAACGATTAGAACGCCCGTAGCGTCGCCACTGGCTTTTCAATTCTGCTATGGTAGCGCGGTGACGGTGCTGCACAAGTGCCGTTTCGGCAAAATAAAGTTTCCAAGACGTTTCTCGCCCAATTCGCCAGCACATGTCCGCATCGCCGCCTGTCGTCATGTAGGGGCGGAATAATCCGATCTGTTCAAACACTTGGCGTCTGATGCCTAAATTAGCAGTTTGACCATAAGGGCAAAAAGGATGGGCTAAAGTATCTTTTTGAGTAAGAATACTCTGGCGTTCGGCGTATTTTTCTAGTAAGGTTTCGCCCGGTAAAGCGTTAATTTCACCCACTACTAAACCGACAGCAGGATCGGCAAAGGGTTGTACGAGGTGGGAGATCCACTCTTGGAGGGGGCGACAGTCGGCGTCGGTAAAAGCGAGAATTTCGCCAATAGATGCGCGAATGCCGGTATTTCTGGCAGCGTAAGAGCTTTGGATTTTATTTTCCGTCAGGTGGCGAATCGTCAGTCCTTGGGACTCGGCTTCCTTTTCGGCAGCTGCGAGGATGTTGGGAGTGCGATCGCTGCTGTTATTATCCACCAGCAAATACTCTACCCTAGAAGCTGGATAAGTTTGCGCCTTGAGGCATTCAATTAAACCGGGCAAGTCCGCCTCGCCGTTATAAATCGGCACAATCGCCGAAACCATAGGCAAAAAAGATGGGGTTTGGGGGCTATCTCCTGCTTGATTTAGAGTCATAATCGCGATTATATGGGGCAGCCTTCTAGAGCCATGTTATTACTCTTCTCAGTAGAGTGGCGAGTCTCGATGTATAAAACACCATCGACGGGTAATTGGTAATTTGGGATGGGGAATTGGGTAATCTACCCTCATACCTGTTTCCCCAAGGACTAAGCGGATAGGACAGCGGGGAACAAGTATTAAAATTTGTAGGGGCGGGTTGCACCCAGGATTTAGATACCCAACGGATAACTTACAGCGGATTGCAAATGAGTGAGGGAAAGCATTATCGCTTC
>DNGJ01000072.1:0-10526 GCA_003486305.1 Cyanobacteria bacterium UBA11371 | reverse complement strand
GTGCCGCTACACAAACTTTCGCGGTGTACCTCACAAGAAAAGCAATCCGCTATAAATAAATCCGCCCCTGCACGACAACCGAATTGCAATCAACGCTTAGAGCTTAAACCATGAACGACCAACGCATTTTATCTATTGTTACCGCAACCAAAGGCAGTTTTTCCGATTATTGGCTGGAACAGTTATTAAAAGTTAAAGGAAACGTGCAATTTATTTTAGTTTATCCGCCCGACACTCCAATTAAACCGATAGACGACAAGCGAATTAAAGTTATCGTCAGCCCCTACAAAGGCGAGGTAATGCAAAGATTTACCGGATTGCTCAACGTCACTACCGACTACCTAATGGCTTTAGATGACGATGACTTTGTTCATCCCGACATTTTAGAATGTACAGCCGCTTATTTCCAGCGATTCCCTGAAAGTTGGGTCTTGCGATTAAAAATCGAAAATATAGATTACAAAAATGAAGAGCGCATCCAGCAAGATTGGCAACCCATACCCGATATTGCTCAACTAGAAATCTGCAAAAAAACTCCCGAAAATCCCTTTCCTTTCCAAGGGGGAAACTACAAAGGTTTACTCGAAGTTCCCATTGCGCCTTTGGATAAAAATTTTGACATCCGCCACGCCCTCATTCCCTGGAAGCACAGGACAGATATGGAAGGGATTCATTTTGAGAACTTCAATAACCGAGTGTGGAGAAATGCGATCGTTCAACCAGCATTAGCTGAACTTTCAAAAGCGATGCGAATAGTGGGTGCTTTAACTTGGGTTCCTTTATGGAATTTGGATAGATCTTTAGGTTTATTCGTGCAAGCTACATCTTTTGAGAAAAACAAAATTATCGGACACGCGATGCCAAAACCCGAACAAGTCAGATACATTACCAAAGACGCATCGTTAAAAGAAGCCCGAATTCATTTAACCGCAGATACGCTGTTAGTTAAAACTTATCCCCAGTTTGGCTATCTGTGGAATCTGTTTTTTTGGGAATTATATGCTATTCCCAAGGTAGTTGCTAAATCGGTGAAGAAAAAGCTGGTTAAGCAGGTATAAAACAAATAGACTTCTCCAGAAACTATTGTGGGATAGGCGTCCCGCCTGTCTTTGATCGTCTTTTTTGGAGAGGTCTAATAGACTGAACCGACAATTTCCCTTGAGGGCGGCATTGGGTGCTAGATGCCGCCTTTGAGATAATGGCGAGATTCGCCTCCAGCACGCTGCGCTAATGCACAATTTCAATTATGATTAAAAATAATCTATCTCTGTCGAGCTTGAGTACAGGGAAATGCAAACAGACGAGTTAAAATTCCTGCTAAAGTTGCTGGGTTGTCAGAATTACCGCTCCCTGCTTTCTGCTGCTAGTTTTAAAAGCATTAAAGGAAAAGAGAAAATTTGTCAAGGATTGAGCGATCGCTTCCTGGTAGACTATTCCCGCGAAATTGCCTTTGTCCAAATTCTACCCCCCGGTAGCGCCTTGCTGAAACTGGATGCCTCCCAACTGCCTATTTCAGCTACAGAATTGAAGGTACTCGAGAAAATAAGCAAAGCTGCGGGAAAAATCAAGCCCAGTGAAATCGCGAAAGTAAAAGCATCCGATCGGGAGACAATTTTGAGTAGCCTTGCAGATCGGGGTTTGATTGCAGTTGAAATTCAACGCAAAAGACAGAATGCCGAAGTATGGCTGACTCCGCGCGGACTAGAGTATTTGCGAGATGAATATACCGCCAAAGGAACGAATCCTGCGATCAGTTTGGATATGCTGACAAATTATCTGCGATTTTTACGCAAATCCTTGCGCGCCCAATCCGATGTGCTTCAAACAGTGCCTACTATAACTGAGTTAAAACCCAGTGATGAAGAAATATTACAGATCGTGCGGAATTTAGACCGAGAAGCTGGTACAGAGAATTACCTACCCATTTTTCATCTGCGGCAGAAGTTACAACCGCCATTATCGAGAGAAGAATTAGATCAAGCGCTGTATCGCTTGCAGCGCCATGACCAGATTGAATTGAGTTCGTTAGTAGATCCGACGCCTTATACACCGGAACAAATTGACGCCGGGATTGCTCAAGATGTAGGAGGGCCGCTATTTTTTATTGTCGTGAACTAACGAGTTATCTAAACGGAGATTGAAGCATGGCATCGATCGAAGAAATTATTCGCCGCGAGGTGAATCCATTTGACCCAACTACGTTTAAACCAGGTAACTTTTGGCGGGAAAAACAAGATGCCGCGTTGACAGTAGAGTCAATTCACGCGGAAGCGATCGCAGAAATTGCATCCCAACTTAACCAAGTTGCAAAAGATCATCGCAGTCGCACTGTCTTGCTGACGGGTGACTCTGGTTTGGGTAAAAGTTATTTATTAGGTCGGCTGAAACGTACCCTTAATTCTAAAGCTTTTTTTGCCTATATTGGCCCTTGGTCGGATAGCGATTATATCAGGCGGCATATTCTGCGCTACACTGTCGATAGTTTAACCCAAATTCCCGAAGGCCAGCAAGATTCCCAATTAATTTTATGGCTGAAAAGTTTATCAGCATTTACTAAACGCACGCTGAAACAGAGGATTTTTGATGATAGCGCCTGGGATGTGTTGCAAAGCGATCGCCAAAAATTTATCCGCCATCTCAAGAATACGTACAAACAAGCCGGAATCTATAATGCCGATAGTTTTTTTGGTGTCCTCCACGACCTCACCGATCCAGAATTATATCCTCTAGCTTGCGAGTGGTTGCGGGGTGACGATTTAAGCGAAGAATCCCTAAAAGAGTTAAAATTAAAAAAATCGATTGAATCGGAAGAAGCTGCTTGGGAAATCTTATCAAATTTGGGCAGGATTTCTGCCGAAACTCAGCCAATTGTCTTGTGCTTTGACCAAATAGACGACCGACTAGCTTTTGATCCGCAACCTTTTTTTAGCGTTAATACAACTATCCACAATGATGGGTTGAAAAACCTTTTGGTTATTATCAGCGTCACCACAAGTAACTGGAAACGGACTAGCGATCGCATTCAAATGTCCGATAAAGCTGGAATTCATCAGCACGTTCAACTCAAACGCATTAATCTAGATCAAGCAAAAGCTTTATGGCAATTTCGCTTACAACCTCTCCACGAGCAAGCAAATCCTCAACCAACTTCTCCGATTTTTCCACTCTCTCAGCAACTTTTAGAAGCCAAATTTCCCGGTGGGAAAACCGATCCCCGCAACGTACTTATTTTGGGACGCCAAGAATATCAAAAATTTAAAGATAGTATAATTAATATCCCCAAACCAGACCCCGATCCTGTCACCTCATCACCTGAAGCGGAATTTCAATTAATTTGGCAAGATGAATATAACAAAGTTAAGAATAAAATTACCAAAATTAGCTTGCTATCAGCCTCCGAACTCATCCGGATGGTTCAAGAAACCTTAGCTGCTTTAAAAATGCAGCAAATTAAACCAAAACTTTTAAGCGGAAAATATGCTGGTTACTCCCTCAGTTACGTCGAGCAAAATCATAAAAAAATTGGCATCGTCTGGACAGAAGACCCCAATATGACAAGTTTTGTTCACGTCATGAACGCTTGCCAAAAAGTCGTGCAAAACGAACTTTGCGACACCTTATATCTGATTCGAGCAATGGATGTAGGAAAGCCAAATCTTACCGGAAACCAAATTTATCGACAAATCTTCCAAAACAGCAGACACCACCACATCAAGCCAGTTTTATCATCGCTGCATACTTTAGCAACCTATCACAGCTTAGTTAATTCTGTCGGTTCAAATGAATTGGTGATTGCCGGAAAAACGATTAACCTCGATCAATTAGAAAGCTTAGTGCGAAAATGCGATATCTTTCGTAACTGTACCCTCTTGCAAGAGTTAGGAGTTGTCAAAAAATCCATTTCTCATCAGCCTGAAATTGACCTACAAGAAGTAAATAAATATTTATTGAGTTTGGTAAAAACACAAGGTTTTATGGGGAAAAATACCTTAATTCAAAATACCATTAGCAAGTTTTCTCAACTCACCGAATCGAAAATAGATCAACTGATTCAGCAGTTGATTAAAGCACAAAAAATTAAAATAGTCAACCCCGATGCGCCAGCCAAAGACCATTTAGTTTGTTATGTGCCTCAAGCATAACTGGTGAAACCCGCTTTCTTTGCCTACAAATGCCTTACCTAACAGAACCAAGTCAAATTAGATGGCTGATCGACCAATTGACAGCGGCAAAAATACTTTGGGTCGATACAGAAGTGGCTGACTGGAATACTTCAAATCCCAGACTGTCGTTAATTCAAGTATTGTCGGGGACAAATATTCACGAAAATAATGTATACGTTTTAGATGTATTAGATCGGTCGGGATTAATTGGGGAATTTGTCAACAAAATTATGGCAAATTCTGACGTAGAGAAAGTATTTCATAACGCCGATTACGATTTAAGGTTTTTGGGTAAAACTCTCGCTAAAAACGTCACCTGTACTTTAAAAATAGCTAAAAAAATCTCGAAAGAACGCTTACAAGTCCCTAACTTACAACTCAAAACACTAGCCGCCAAACTTTGCCATATTTCTGATATAGATAAAGAACAACAAAGCAGCGACTGGGGGAGGCGCCCCTTGAGCGAAAAACAGTTGCAATATGCCAAACTCGACCCAGTTTATCTGGCGCAGATTCATCAACGTTTATTAGAAATTGCTAATATGTCAGAATCAGTACCGACATCTTTTAGCGCCACAAAAGTACGAGTGGCTTTTGAATGTCCGCGTTTATTTTATTTACACCATCAGTTTGGGGGAAAGAATTTATTTTTACCACGCGATCGCAACACAGCCATCGGCAATGATTTCCACAAACTCGCAGGCGAATTTATCATTTTTGCCAAGCGATCGCCTCAAATTCAAGCCTTATTTACCCCCCCTGTAGAACAACTAAAACCGGATAAAATAGCGATTGAAATGCAACAGCTATTTTATAATCAGGTATTTTTCCCCTACTTAGAAGCCGCAATTCAACAAGACGCGAGTAAAGCACCCGCACTGCTTCAAATCTGGGAAGCGTTAATTAAACTCATCCGCCATTGGTCGGAATTGCTGATAAAAAATCGCCGCTATTGTAAAGCAGATAGCGTCATTTCCCGGACTTTGGTTATGGGAGAATTAAACCTGGAACATGACTTTATTTTACCAGATGGTAGCCAGCAACGCATCATAGGCAGACTCGATAGTTTAGTCTGCGATTTTGAACGGAATCGCCTTTGTGTTGTGGAGTTTAAAACCTATCAACCCGCAGATCAATCGGCTCAATTAGCGCAAGTGGCTATCTATAGTTACATGCTGAAGCAAAAGAAAAACTTGCCCGTTGATTCGGCAATTTATTGCGTCCTGCCAGAGTTTAAAGAATACTACTATGCTTGGGAAGAATTAGAAGATACAGTCCATCAGCAGATTCGGGAAAAATTGCAACAAATGCGCCAATGGTTGACTTGGGAATCTGGGCAAATTAATCCACCTCCAGCAACCATTCAACCGCATCTTTGTCAAATTTGTCCGCAGCAAGAAAAGTGTCAGACATTTTTTGATGTTGCTGATGGGAATGGTAAGCAGGATACATCTTCATACTATCGGGAGGAGCAGGAGGCGGAGCCTCCCATAACTCGTTCCCAGGTTGAACCTGGGAACGAGATCCTAGAGGCTCTGCCTCTAATCCAACCCACTCTAGATGCAGATAAAATTGGTCAAGAATTAGTTTCTACTTTTGAGTTTTTTAGTATTAAAGTTGATTACCTGGGTGCAGTTGTCGCGCCTGCATTTATCCGAGTGAAGCTCAAACCTAATCCTGGGGTAAGAGTTGTTTCTCTATTAAATAGATCGGAAGATTTACAGGTGCAACTGGGGTTAGCACAACCGCCGATGATTGCACCTCAAGCAGGATACGTCAGCGTCGATTTACCCCGCTCAAATCGCCAAATTGCTAAAGTTGAAGATTATATTAAACGTGAAACATTATCCCCAACTGCACCTGTAAAAATTGCGATAGGGGTGAATTTAGATGGGAAATTGGTAGAAGTAGATTTATCCGATCCGAATACCTGTCACTTTTTGGTGGGGGGTACGACGGGTAGCGGCAAGAGTGAATTTCTGCGAAGTCTTTTGCTTTCGCTTTTGTATCGTCACTCTCCTACCCAGCTAAAAATTGCTTTGGTAGATCCCAAGCGGGTGACATTTCCAGAATTTGAGCAGATCCCTTGGTTGTATGCGCCTGTGGTCAAAGATGGGGAAAGCGCGCAAGCACTGATGACGGATCTAGTCGAGGAAATGGAATCGCGATACCATCAGTTTGAGACGGCTGGGTGTGCTGATATCGGCGCTTACAACCAAAAAGCTGCCAAACCCTTACCCCGCATTGTTTGTATCTTTGATGAGTATGCCGACTTTATGGCAGAAAAAGAAATCCGCAATGCGCTAGAATCGAGCATTAAACGGCTGGGTGCGATGGCGCGAGCAGCTGGCATTCACCTGATCGTTGCTACCCAACGTCCAGAAGCTAAGGTTGTGACGCCTTTGATCCGATCTAATTTACCGGGGAGGGTTGCACTCCGTACCGCCAGTGAGGCAGATTCGACTATTGTGTTAGGGGGGAATCAAAAAGCAGCTGCCTATTTGCTGGGTAAAGGCGATTTGCTCTACCAGCTGGGATCTCAGTTGCACAGGTTGCAAAGCTTATTGGCTACAAGTATTCAGTTGCCTTCAAGCGATCGCTAGCTTCCCACAAATGCCATCAGCTGTTTATTTTTTCAATTCAACCTCAACCTTAAGCTAAAAATTTCACTCTTTTCCCTTGTCGTTGAAAAATATTCTATACCTACCCCAAACACCCAACTTTCCCCGGCGTCATTCTTTGAGAGGACTCTAACGAATGGGATTTATCATTGCAACTGCCAATATGAAAGGTGGCGTCGGTAAGACCACCCTAACCGTAAACCTCGCCGCTTCTTTAGTCAAGGATTTTGGTAAAAAAGTTTTGGTGGTCGATCTCGACAACCAAATCAGCGCCACTCTCAGCTTAATGTCGCCCCAGGACTTCGCCAAGCGCCGCCGAGACAAGCGGACGTTGCGCCATCTGGTCAACAAGGCAATTAAACCAGATCTTAAGCTAAACATTCCCGTTCAAGATGTGATTTTTCCCTACGTTTCTAGCTTGAAGGGATTCGATTTATTGCCAGGAGATATTGACCTGTACGATGAATTTTTAGTTTCTGAAATGCTTTACGAAAAGGCGATGCTTTCGGGAACTAATAATTTTGAACAGATTTGGACTAAGTTTGAACTGTTCTTGGTGAAAAGTCTTTTGGAACCTGCCCTAAAAGACTATGATTTTATCATTCTAGACTGCGCTCCTGGCTATCATCTTTTAACGCGCAGCGGTTTGCTAGCCAGCGATTTTTACGTATTACCCGCCAGACCAGAACCTTTATCTGTGATTGGGATTCAGTTACTCGAAAGACGAATTGCACAACTCAAAGAAATCCACAAAGACGATCCAGTCAACCTGCAATTGCTGGGAATTGCTTTTACCATGTCGGGTAATATGATCGCGGGTAGATATTACAATCAAGTGATGCGCCGAGTGAATGAAGATTACAGTGCTGCTAAAATCTTTAAAACTCGCATTCCGGTTGATGTTAACATTTCCAGAGCAGTTGATACTTTTATGCCGGTTGTTTTGTGCAATCCTCAGTGTGCCGGTGCTAAAGCTTTCTCCCAGTTAGGGCAAGAATTTATGCAGAAAATAACGGTTTTTACGACTCAGAAGCAAAATCCCACAAAGATTGATTTTGAGTAATTGTTATTTCATGTCCTTTGCTAATTGCTAATTGCGAGCTTGCTAATTGCCAGAAAGTAGCCATTAGCGATTAGCTATTAGCAGTTACACATTTATACACCGCGTAGGCGGTCGAGAGTTTGTGTAGCCGCGAATGCGCGTCGTTCGGCGAGGTGTACCTCATGCGGCTGCAATCCCCTATAAAATCAGTTAAAAAGCAAGAATCCCGGTTTTTTTGGTAAACCGGGATTCTCTTGTTGTTTTTTCCAATTAAAATTGACCTGCTAATGCTGGGACGCAACGATCGCATAACAGCGGATGTTCGGATGATTCGCCGACGTGAACTGAGTAGTTCCAGCAGCGATCGCATTTTACCCCATCTGCTTTCACCACCCCAATTCCCATCGTCTCTGACTGTCCTTTATACTGCAATTCTTCCAGTTCTGCTGGCGAGTCTACCAGTTCTACCTGGGAGGATATCAACAGATAACGCAGTTCGTCTACTCCGTTGGTAATTGGTAATGGGTCATTGGTAATTGGTGTTTCTTTTGACTCAGTATCTGTTTGATCGGGAACTTTGGTTTCTTCCTTACTCACTTCGATCCCCACAGAAGCTGTATCATCTACTACTTCTGTTTTCAGGGATTTGATGCGATTGGCTAGGTTTTGGCGATCGCTTGCGAGCAGTAAATTATCCTTAACGAACGCAATCGAGTACAACATCCCGACGAGTTCAAATAAGGTTTGTAAGAGCGGCAGACTATTTACCGTCCCTACAATTACCCATACCACGCGCAGGACGACTAGCAGCGCTAACAGCATTCCAACTGTTATCAGCGATTTGCCGTATTTTGCCAGAAATTCATCCAGATAATCTGGTAAATTCCCTAAAACCGTCGCCACTTTGTTTAAGCTTTGCTGGGAATTTTCAGGCGCTTTTTCTGCAACTAGCGCTAGTTGTTCTGGCGGTGCTATTTCAACTGCAACGTGAATTGCTTCGCTTTCAGTTTCTTGGGGTAGTTTTATCCCTGGCGGTACTGAACTAGAGGGATTTAATTGCTGCAATTGCTGGCGCAATTCCTCATCGCCGACGTAGAGTAGCACCTTTGCTTCTAAAGATGAGCCTATCATCTTTTCGGCGCGGGCTTGCTCCATTACCTTGTTAACTTCGCCGCGAATTTGACGCAGTTTTTGCCACTTGGCGGCGAGGAAGGGATTTTTCCATTGTTCTTCTATTTTGACCCAACCCGATTCAAACACGGATTTGTAGGGTGTTTTGTAGGGGAGATATTCCCAAATATCTTCTGCCATGTGACACAGGACGGGTGCGATCGCGCGTGCTAGATTTTCCAATGCGATCGCCATTACCGTTTGACAGGTGCGGCGTCTGTAAGTATCTTCGCCACTGATATACAGTCTATCTTTGGCGATATCTAAATAGAAGTTGGATAAATCCACGACGCAGAAATTCTGCAAAGCTTGGAAGAACCGGAAAAATTGATAACTTTCATATGCTTCGGTTACTTCTGCAAACACTTCCGTCATCCGATGCAGCATGTAGCGGTCGATTTCGGGTAATTCCTCATAGGGAACCGCATCTTTTGCTGGGTCAAAATCGTGTAAGTTCCCCAACAAGAAGCGCGCCGTATTGCGGATTTTCCCGCGAATATCGCCTAACTGCTTGAGGATCGTTGCACTCAAGGGGACATCGTTCGTGTACTCTACCGAAGACACCCACAGACGCAACACATCTGCACCATATGGCGGGAGTTCGACTTGCTTTTCTTTCCCGTTTTGTTTTAGTTTGATTTTGCCGCCTTCGATGATTTCATTTGGATCGAAACCATTTCCCAACGACTTGCTTTGCTTGCGTCCTTCTTCGTCTACGGTGAAACCGTGGGTTAAAACGGTTTTATAAGGTGCGATGCCGTTATTTGCTACGCTTGTGAGCAAGCTGGACTGGAACCAACCCCGATGCTGATCCGATCCTTCCAGATACATATCTGCTGGATAGCTTAATTCGGGACGTTGTTTCGCTACCGCCGCCCAAGACGAGCCGGAATCGAACCAGACATCCATTGTGTCGGTGCCTTTGCGGTAGGTATGACCGTTATCGCGGTATTTTTCCGGCAATAATTCTGCTACCGACAATTCCCACCAGGCATCGGAACCTTTTTCTGCGATAATTTTTTGGACGTGAGCGATCGTTTCTTCGTTGAGCAGGGGTTCTCCGGTTGCTGAGTCGTAGAATACGGGAATTGGGACGCCCCAACTGCGCTGACGGGAGATACACCAATCAGAACGTTCTGCGACCATTGGGGTGATGCGGTTTTCCCCGGTGGCGGGAATCCATTTTACCGATGCGATCGCTTCCAATGCTTTTTCCCGGAATCCCTCTACGGAAGCGAACCATTGTTCTGTCGCCCGAAAGATAGTAGGTTTCTTAGTCCGCCAATCGTAGGGATATTTGTGTTCGTAACGTTCTTGTTTCAGCAAGCACCGCGCTGCTTTTAGTCCCTCGATTACAGCAGCGTTACCTTCGCTGATAGTTTGTTCGCCTTTAGTCACTACAGACAATCCAGCAAACTGTCCTGCTTCTGCGGTAAACTTCCCATCTGCATCCACCGGCGACAAGATGGGTAAATTGTACCGCTGACCGACCATATAGTCTTCTTGACCGTGACCGGGTGCGGTATGTAC
>DNGJ01000075.1 GCA_003486305.1 Cyanobacteria bacterium UBA11371 | reverse complement strand
ATCAGAGATTTCTCGGATAAACAATGGACGTCGATCTTGCCGTGTCCCGGCTGCCAATCCTGGGTAATCGACCGGACACGATCTGAAACATTGGTAGGGACACGGCATCCGAAAAACTTGGCACTGGGGATAAAACTTTCTCACGCCGTGTCCCTACAACCAATACCCCACAAGAAAAATTGACTCTTGTGAGATGGGCATCTTGTGGGATAGGCATCCTGCCCGTCAATCTTATCTAATAACCTTTTCTGATGAATCCGCCACACTTGGGGGCGGGTTTAGAGAAATTGAAAGTTTTTTCCCAACATGACTGCTTATACCCGCCCCTACAATCGTTACATGTTGATGTGTAGCATTTTCAAAGGAAATTGGTATAATCTGTCGCTATTATCTTTGACTTTGACCTGCCGCCCTTTGCAATGCAGCAAAACTATTAGGACAATAATTTCGGTATCTTGGCGTAAAACGCGCGATTCTTTCTCTTAGCAATACTTCTTGAACCAACGTTCCATTAGCCAATCTTGCATCTGCTACGTAGCGCCCAAATTGATCTTGACCTGTAAAAGTGAGTTGTACCCGCATATTTGCTTGATCAAATATCTGTCTCAATCTATTCCTTGCTCTCAACGCCTGCGGGGTTCGAGAATATCTCAAATCTTCACTATCTACACAAGCAAGACGAACCGTTATTTCATTACCACCCTTGATAGTTGCTACTTTGATAGTATCTCCATCGCTAACGCTTTGTACGCGGTATTCCCCATTAGCGGGGCGCGGTTCGTTAGCAATTGCCCAATGGGCGCAATTTAGCGAAAGTGCCAAGCAACTAACGAGAATAGACAATTTTTTGTAAATTAGCATATTTTAACCAACCAAGTATTTGCCCTTGCTTGTTAATTATAAATTCCGTCGAGTGCAGAGCGGGCAAGTTCTTTAGGCTTTTATCATGTTTGTATTATTCCTTAAACTGACGAGCAATTTACGCCAGCGCCAAACGAATACAATAGCAGCGATTCCCACTCCAATCGATTGTCCGATCCACAAACCTGTCCCGCCCAAACCCAGGGGAAATCCCAGAAAATACCCGCTCGTTAACCCAACTCCCCAAAATGCCGATAAACTCAGCAACATCGGGATGCGAGTATCTTGAAGTCCATACAGCGCGCCTTGTGTAGTCTTTTGCAAACTATCCAAAATTTGCGAAATTGCCGCGACGGTAAGCATAGGCAATGCCAGTTCTACCACGTTACCATTCTCTGGCTTGCCAATATCCAAATATAAGCCAATAACTTGATAAGGAAACATCAACAGCGCGATTATCATCAGCGTCATAAATCCCATCCCAACAAACATACTTACATATCCCGCGCGGGTTGCACCTTCCAAATTTTGCTGTCCAAACCACTGTCCGACGCGCGCAGTTGTAGCGAAGGACATTCCCAGAGGTATCATGAAGATAACAGCGATCGTTTGAAACACAATTTGATGCGCCGCCAACACATCGGTTGCCAAAATTCCCATCAGATAAGTAACCACGGTAAACAGTCCAACTTCTAACGCCGAAGATACCCCTATCGGCAAACCGATGCGGATTAAATCTCCAATGATTCGAGGTTTAATTTGATGGAAATTTTCACAAAAACGATACTTTTTCAGTCGTTTGTGTCTCAAGATGTAGACAACAAGTGCCAAAAACATGCCCCAAAGACTGAGAACGCTGGCGATAGCAAGTCCGGCAATTCCCATTTGGGGAAATCCCAATTTACCAAAACCCAAAACATAGTTACCCGCGATATTAAATAGCGTACCTGCAATCACAATTGCCATAATCGGACGCGCTTCTTGCAGCGCCGCCACCACGCCTCGGAGGACAGAAAATGCCACCGCAGGGAAAAATCCCCAAAGCATAATATCCAGGTAAGTATTTGCCAGGGTTACCGTTGTTGCTGCTTGCCCCAGCTGACTCATGATACTATCCATATTTCCTATTAGCAGCATCATCGGGATGGTCAAAATTAGGGATAACCACAATCCCTGGCGCGCGATCGCAGCGATTTGATTTGGACGATTTGCGCCGTAAGCTTCTGCTACGAGTGGGGTAACTCCCATCACAAATCCACTAGCGGTGATTAATACCGCGCCAAAAGTCAGCGCCGCCAATCCTCCTGCGGCGAGAATTTCTTGTCCTAACCTACCCATCATCACGCTGTCGGCGAATCCGGTGATAGATTGGGTAAGTTGCGCGATCGCTAACGGAATCGCCAGTCGTAAATACTCCCTAATTTCTGTTCTAACTTGAGATTTAGCAAATCTTAGCGACATAATTTATCCCGATGCTACTAACTTCCCTGACATAAGTGATACACTGGCAAATTATCCCTACTTCTGATGCTTTTTAGATTTAATCCTTCAAAAAAATGATGGTTGATTTCTCGTAACTGTTCTACCACCGCATTGTGTACTTTAAAAAGTAACTCACCCCCAGTCAAAAATTCACCGTTATCACTTTCTATTTCAATAAAATCTTCGTATTCAAAACCACCTTCGTCGCGATAGTATTCAATTCTAATGCGAGGAAATTGAATCACTACTTCATCGGGCTGCCAACTGTCTATTCCGCTTATTTCAATCTGGTATTGCCGCACTTCTGCATCAAACTCCGACCGCGATTGATACTTTTCGCCAAAAAAAGACCAATATACATCGTGCATTATTTTCTTATTAAAGCATTGTAACTGCTGCCGATTTGTTTTGTCATCCATAAAAAGGTTGATTTTTTTTATGATGTCAATTTATATTATAATAATACATGGTTTTTTATAATATACCTCCCTAACGACTCGCATTCGCGGCTACACAAACAAAGTCTGCCTACGCAGACTTTAATAACGGGGGAATTTATAACACATTTAAGCCGGAAAATAAAGCTGAATTAAGCCTGCTACGCCTTGCTTAGTTTGTGTAGACCCACCCTTGAGGGTGGGGAGAGTATTAGCATTAAAATAAAAAATATAGCTATACGAGCGGATTATGTTGACGCAATTTGCATCCCTCACACCAGAAACAATTGTCCAAGGCGTGGGAGAACTCGCCACCCGCGATAAAGATTTAGCCCGTATTGTAGAGCTATTCGGATATCCGCCGAATTGGCAATGCGAACCGGGATTTATAGGTTTGATAGAAACAATTCTGGGACAACAAGTGTCAATTGCTTCTGCAAAAGCAATCTTTAAGCGCTTAACAAGTCTAGTCGTACCCCTGACACCGGAAAATTTACTAGCTTATGATGACTTACAACTGCAAGCAGCGGGATTGAGTCGGCAAAAAATATCATACTGTCAAGGGCTAGCCCAGGCAATAACCAGCGGAAAAATTGATTTAGATAAATTAGCCCTAGAAGACGAAACAACGATTAGAACCGAATTAAAACAAATCAAAGGAATTGGTGACTGGACGGTAGATACTTACTTGCTGATGTCGCTGCAACGCCCGGATGTTTTTCCTAAAGGAGATTTAGGGGTAATTGTTGGCTATCAAAAGCTGAAAAATTTAGCAACGCGCCCCACACCTAACGAACTCGAAAAAATAGCCGAGAAATGGCGTCCTTGGCGCGCGATCGCAACCCGTCTACTTTGGCACTATTATTTGAGTATCCCAACAAAAGTTAGAGTTAATTAACACTTTTTTCCTCGATATTTCAGGCAAAATAGAAGATAAGCTTTACGCTACTGCTATGACCAACCACGTTAAATTAACTCCTGTCAAGCCATCAATTCCACCGTTGGAAAGCGGCTCGAGCCTCTCGCGCACCGAATTTGAGCGTCGCTACGAAGCAATGTCGGAACATACCAAAGCCGAACTAATTGAAGGCATTGTTTATATAGCATCTCCTGTGCGATTTGAACATCATGCCGAACCCCACGGACAGCTGATTGTCTGGATGGGGATGTATCAACTTTCAACCCCAGGCGTAAAACTGGGGATTGAACCGACAATCCGCCTAGATGAAGATAACGAACCACAACCAGATGGAGTGTTGCTAATCGATCCATTAGCGGGGGGAAGCGCTGAAATAACCGAAGATGATTATCTCCAAGGTGCGCCGGAATTTGTGGCGGAAATTGCTGCCAGCAGTGCCGCTTACGATTTACACGACAAAAAACGTGCCTATCGACGCAACGGCGTTGCGGAATATTTGGTCTGGCAACAATTTGAGAATAGATTGTATTGGTTTGTGCTTACTGATAGTGAATATGTTGCCCTTGAACCCGACGCCGATGGCACGATCCGCAGTCGAATCATGCCAGGATTGTGGTTAGCTACAGATGCACTTTTACAAGGGAATATGCAGCAGGTTTTAGCAGTCTTGCAAGCAGGTTTAAATTCCGATGAGCATCAAGCATTTGTACATCAATTAGCACAAAGGTTGGCGTAGCCAGTACGGCAGAAACCCGGTTTTTCCAAAAAAACCGGGTTTCTTGTACGTTCACCATGTAAATTTATGTAAAGTTATTTATAGAAGTACTTAATTTGTGGCTTATGCGGGGCAAAGTTGTTGTCATTGGGGCGGGGATTGGTGGCTTGACGGCTGGGGCGCTATTAGCTCATCGCGGCTACCAGGTTTTAATGTTAGACCAAGCCTTGGTGCCGGGTGGATGCGCTTCTACGTTTAAACGCAAGGGATTTACCTTTGATGTAGGTGCAACCCAAGTAGCGGGACTAGAACCGGGTGGGATTCATCACCGCATTTTTTCAGAACTAGAAATAGACTTACCCGCCGCGACGCCTTGCGACCCCGCTTGTGCCGTCTTTCTACCAGGGGAAACAGAACCAATCAACGTCTGGCGCGACCCGCAAAAGTGGCAAGCAGAAAGGCAGCGACAGTTTCCCGGAAGCGAGCCGTTTTGGCAGTTATTGGCAAATTTATTTAAATATAGTTGGGCTTTTCAATCTCGCGACCCCGTACTACCGCCGCGTAATCTCTGGGATTTGTGGCAGTTAATTAAAGCCGTCCGTGCCGATACGACGTTAACGCTGCCTTTTACATTTTTAACCGTGGGCGATGCGTTGCGCTTGTATGGATTGGGAGATAATCAACGCCTGAGAACGTTTTTAGATTTACAGTTAAAGCTTTATTCCCAAGTAAATGCCCAAGAAACGGCATTACTCTACGCCGCGACAGCTTTGGGTGTTTCCCAGGAACCCCAGGGACTGTATCACCTCAAGGGGAGTATGCAGGTGTTGAGCGATCGCCTAGTCGAATCCCTAGAACGCGATCGTGGTAAACTCCTAATGCGCCACACCGTCGAAGCTATTTACACCCAAAACGACAAAGCTACACGTGTCCGCATCCGCAATCAAAAAACCGGCGAAGTTTGGACAGAATTCGCCGACCACGTCGTAGCAAATGTCACCGTCCAAAATCTGGTGCAACTTCTGCAAGCAGGCGAGCAAGAAAACATTGTAGGGGCGGGTTTTACCGATGATTTTACAACTCAAACAGACAATTTAACTAAACCCGCCCCGGTTGGTGACTCCGCGAACAGGGGGGAACTTTCTCTATCTAAAATTCTTTTTGGTGGTTACAAGCATCGCGTGGAAAAATTACCCCCTGCTTCGGGAGCTTTTGTGGTGTATTTGGGAGTAGAGCAAAGCGCGATTCCGTCTGGATGTCCGCCTCACCTGCAATTTCTCTATGACTATGATGGCCCCATAGGGGAAAATAACTCGCTGTTTGTTTCGGTTAGCCATCCTGGAGATGGTCGCGCCCCTGAAGGGAAAGCAACGATTACTGCGTCTTCGTTTACGGATACGCAGATTTGGTCGCAATGTGCGGATTATGACAAATTAAAGCGGGAATTTACGGAAGAAGCGATCGCTCGCCTTTCCCAATATTTCCACCTGACTCCAGAAACCATCCTGCACGTAGAAGCCGCCACCCCCCGCACGTTTGCCCGCTATACCGCCCGCGACCAAGGTATTGTAGGAGGGATTGGTCAGCGAGTTTCTACATTTGGCCCATTTGGATTTGCCAATCGCACCCCCATCAAGGACTTGTGGTTAGTCGGGGACTCCACCCATCCCGGTGAAGGTACTGCTGGCGTCAGTTACTCAGCATTAACCGTTGTTCGTCAAATCGAAAATTGGTAATTGGTAATTGGTAATTGGTAATTGGTAATTGGATTGACGGGGTTTTGCCCTCGGTACAATTAACCATTACCGATTACCCATTACCCATTACCCCTATTGAGCATTTACATCGCCCGATCCAGAAACCTGTTCTTGAGAAGGTGCGACCGATTGCGACTCAGGAGTCTGGGAGGAATTGAGCGTACTTTGCCAGTTTTGCAGTTGCGCTCTGGCGTCAGAATAAGCACCCGTACCAGACGGAATTTGTGCCGCAATATTCATCGCACCCTGTAAATCGTAAGCCGCTCGGTCTTGTGCCATGCTCAGCAATTGATAGCTCCATTGATTGATCGCTTCGCGCACTTCGGCTCGTAAAGCGCTGGCTCTCGATACTAGCTGTGCCTGTCTAATTGCCGCTATTAAAGCTTCTGGGGTTCCCTGAGTCGCTAATTGATTCGCCTCCTGCCAACTTTGCTGGGCGCGCATTTGTCCAGTCCACTCAGAAATAGAAGCTTGGGCGTCCATAGAAAGCGCTCGTCCGGGTTGAATTTGTTGAGCCATTGCGATCGCTTCGGAAAGATTGCCCGCTCGCGCCAGTTCCCGCGCTTGATCGAGATAAGGTTGGTCTTGAAGGCGCTGGATCTGAGCGAGCCACTGCCCCATTTTATTCTGAGCTTCTTGATAGAGCGATCGCCCTTTAGCAATCCTACTGACTTCATAAACTGCCGCTTGCAGCGAAGTTTCATCCCCGATCGCCGCTAATTGTTCGGCTCGCTCTAAGAAAGGACGATCTTCCATCGTCTGGATTTGATTTTGCCAGCGACCGATTTCCGTTTTGGCTTCAACAGCGCGAGGATTGTTCGCCGGCACGAGTTGCGCTTGCGCGATCGCAGCCGTTAAATCGTTCACCGTTCCCAATCCCGCCAGTTGGCGAGCTTTTTCTAACCGCGCGATATCTTCAAGTTCTCGCTGCCAAAACTTGACTAAATCCTGTGCTTTCTGGTATAATGGTCTTTCTGAGCTTATTTTTTGAGCTTGAGCGATCGCTGCTTCTACACTGGCGGAAGTGCCTTCTTTAGCGATCGACTGAGCTTGAGTTAAGTTAACAAAATCTTCTACTTCCGCCTGCATCTTAGCCTCAGCGGGGATTTTGCGCGCTAGCTCGATTGCTTTATCGAGTTCCTGCTGTTCTACCCTAGATTGAGCCAGTTCCAGCATTTTCCGCCCGATTTCGGGGATAAATTTTTGCCCTGCCTGGTAAATGTAGCTCTTGGAACCGATCGACTGAATAATTTTGAGCGCTTGCTCTAGATTCGATTCGCCTCCCCGGCGCGTCAGACTTCTGGCTTGAGCTAACTTATCGCTATCTTCCCGCGACGCCTGAATAATGTTGGAAAGTTCGTCAAACTTGGTGGTTTGCCAGTAGGCATTGCCGACAGTTTGCAAGCGTGCCGCTACCTGAAATGCTTGCACCCAATTAGAATTACGCAGTTGCGCTTCAGAAGCGCGATAAATTTCTTCTGCCTTTGACCAAACCGAGCGCCAGCGTTCCATACGCTGTTTGACGATGGTATAAGCTGCAACATCGCTGGGAATTTTTTTAGCCGTAGCCATAGCCTCGTCCATCTTGCCAGCGTGGAAAGATCTATCGGCTAGCTTGAGAATATCTTCCGACCACTCTTCGATTTGGCGGTTAATTTCCTCGCGCAGGGGGTGGTCATCGGGTAGACTTCGCACCAAAGCGATCGCTTCGAGCAAATCCTTTTCCGTCTGCTTGTTAGCTGCCAGCTGAGCGCAGTAAAGCCGCATCGACGCACTAGCCGTAGGCCAAAACATCGAAGGGCAATTTGGCATTGCTGGCAGCTTCAGCAGCAGCCCCACAGCGATAAAACCCATTCCCCCTGTGGTTACAGTTGCCACCAACGCCCAAAATTGCCAGCTGCTGTAGAGCCGTTTCAGCCTTGGCGGCGGATTGACTATCCAAGCCAATAACATCCGAGATATCTTAGCTTGTTGCGACTCCTGCTGTGCTGGCGTTGTCTCGCTTGCGAGTTGTGCTGCTGGCGTTCCCGATAAAGTTTCAGTTGTATCGCTTACCCCTGAAGCGCCGGAACGCGCAACCGCAGGGTTTCCTGGACTCAGTGGCGGACTCTTAAAGCGGCTTGGCTGTCCCAGCTGTGAAGCTTTAGCAGCTGACCAGTGGTCTGGAGTTCCCCGTTCTCTCATAGCTCACACCAAAATAATCGTGCTTGGATCTGGTTGGCTCGAACAAGCAGTCAAGAGCGATCCTACCCCTCCAAGTCGGAAAAATCTAGATCCTGTTGATTATACCTGGATAGTTCAAGATTCGGCGCGCAAATCTAAAATTAGTTCTCGCAGTTGGTCGCTGCTAGCTCGATAAACTTCGCCGCAAAAGTGGCAAGTTGCCTCAGCCCCATTATCTTTGGCGATCATGTCTTCGAGTTCGGCTTCCCCTAACATTGTCAGCGCGCCCAAAACCCGATCCATCGAACAGCCGCAGTGAAACCGTAGCAACTGAGTTTCTGGCAGGATAGCTAAACCCATGTCCCCCAGCAATAGCTCAAACATTTCGGGCAATGTTTTGCCTGCTTGCAACAAAGGTGTAAATCCCCTCAAAGCCGCAACGCGCGATTCCAATTTTTCGACTAACGCTTCGTCTCGTGCCGCCTTGGGCAAAACTTGGATCAGAATGCCGCCCGCCGCAGTCACTCCGCTAGCGTCTACGAACACGCCCACGACTAAAGCTGAAGGGGTTTGCTCTGACGTTGCCAGATAATGCGCGATATCATCGCCAATTTCACCGGAAACCAGTTCTACAGTACTCGAATAGGGATAGCCATATCCCACATCCCGCACGACGTAGAGGTAGCCATCCGAACCCACTGCGCCACCCACATCTAATTTGCCTATAGCATTGGGTGGCAGTTCGATTTTGGGGTTATCTACATAACCTCGTACCGTGCCGTCATATCCAGCATCGACTAAAATTCCGCCCATCGGGCCGTTTCCTTTAACGCGAATATTCACTCGCGCTTCGGTTCGCTTCATACTCGAAGCCAGCAACAGCCCAGATGTCATGGTACGACCCAACGCCGCCGTTGCCACGTAGGAAAGTTCGTGACGCCGTCTAGCTTCATCGGTGAGGCGCGTTGCGATCGCTCCCACCGCACGAATTCCACCATCAGCCGCTGTGGCGCGAATTAACTGATCCGCCATGTAAATCCTTACATTTCTTAAAATTCGCCTTAACTTATTGTGACATTCAAGACTATTAAAGGGGGAGTGGGAGCAACCGACCCTCGGGAGCTCTTGAGCAACGGAGCAGGTGAGCTCTTGAGCAGGGGAGATGGGGTGCAGAGGAGATGGGGAGAATATAGATTCAAATTCACCTTTTGCACCTTTTGCCCCTTTTGCCCCTTTTGCCCCTCTGCACAAGAACCCCCTTTTGCCCACCTGCACAAGAAGCCCCCCCGCCCCCATGCCCTATAATTTGAAACATGCTAGGTATTTATCAACAAAGCAAACTGCGAATTGAAGTAGAAGCAGGGGAAGCAGCGATCGCGGATAGTCTGAGCCGTCCTGCTCAACTGCAACAGTGGCTGTTATTGGGACGCTTTGACAGTGAGTTACCCCAACAAATCCACCCAGGTCTAATGTTCACCAGCTGGGTTGGCCCTGTGGCGATTACACACCAAGTAGAAGTAGCCGGGTCCAACTGCCTGCGCCTGTTATTGAGCGGCGGTATCGACGGTTTTCACGAATGGTACTGGGGAGAAGGCTGGGTGCAGTCCCGCCTAGAGGGCGTATCGCTGCTGCCGCTTTCCTTGGGTCAAACCCTGAGTTTGTTGCGCCTGAAGGAATTTTTAGCAGCCAAAGCGAATAGCACCCGTTGAAAGCATTTATTTTTGCTTGACTACCAAGACCGAACAGGGTGCTTCTTCCACGACTTGACCGCTGACAGACCCCTGTAAAATCCGATTTAGACCAGTTAAACCGCGACTGCCGATAACGATGAGGTCGGCAGCGTGGATATTAGCCAGTCGAACAATTTCTGCTGCCACGTCGCCGCTGACAATCTCTATCTGGCTGGCACAAGGTAAGTTGACTTGGTAAGCTTGCAACTGCTTTTCTAAATGAATGTAGGGAATTTCTTCAGCAGGGTTGTGGGGACGGTCAGCGGCCCATTCGCCGCCCACCTCTGACGGGGGAATGACGTGAGCGAGGATAACTTTCGTCGCCGCTTGCAATTCGATGGCGTCGAGAGTTTGAACCACTATGTCTGCTTGCTGCGAAGCATCTAGAGCCACCAGTATTGTTTTGAACACAGATTAAGGTCTCCTAAGATTTGACCGTAAGTGGGATAAGGGACTAGGCACTAGGGAAAAACATACACTAAACCGCTCTTAGAAACTTACCCAAGTCTAGTTAAAGCTGGACAATGATAGATTTTAGGTGTTCTACGGAGACTTCACACGGTCAGCAACCTGATACCATCCATCTCCAGAAACCTCGCCCGCTAGAGGTTATCGGCTATCAAATAGCCAATCTTAAGATCCTTAATCCTTCTTCCTGTTCAATATTTTTTGCCGCATTTAGGTCACGGTCTTCGGTATGTCCGCAATTGCCACAAACATACACGCGATCGGTTAATGTCATGGACTGCTCATGCTGGCATTTAGAGCAAGTTTTAGAGCTAGGAAACCAGCGACTAATTACAATCAACTGCGAACCGTGCAACTGGCATTTATAAGTCAGTTGTCTGCGAAATTCAAATAGACCTAGTTCAGCAATAGCTCTAGACAGTTTGCGATTTTTAAGCATTCCAGACACGTTAAGGTCTTCAATGCAAATCACATCAAAATTCTTTGCCAAATAGCTAGTTAGCTTGTGAATGCAATCTTTACGCAAGTCTGCAACACGCTTATGAAATCGAGCCAACTTACATTTTGCTGCCTCTCTAGATGCCGAACCTTGAATCTTACGACTAACCGATCGAGATAGCTGTTTAAGCCGTCCTAATGCACTTCTAAGCGGTTTTAGATTGGGAATGACCTCACCGTTCGATAAAGTTGCTAGTTCCTTAATTCCAAGATCTACACCTACCGATTTGATTGGTTCTCTCTTCTCAGTAATTGGAATCTCGATTTTGAAACTAACAAACCATCGATCTGCCTGTCTTGATATGGTTAAAGATTTCGGTTTGAGAGTGCCAAAATTCAACCGCTCATAGGTTTTGACCTTACCGACTCTTGGCACTTGCACCCAACGATCGCCAACATTCACAGAACCATCGACCGTAAAAGAATCACGCTGACCTTTTTTCTTGAATTTAGGAAAACCTTTATCAGGTTCCTTGAAAAATCGATCTAGCGCGTCTCTCACGTTTCTGAGTGCATATTGAGGACTGCATTTAGAAACTTCGTAAAGCCAGACTTTTTCAGGTTTAACTTCAGCGCAAAATCGTTTATGTAAGTCGATCGCACTGGGAATCTTAACATTAGATTCCGGATTATTCCGATTGTGTTCCATCACCTCATCAAGCTGTTGCAATCCCCAGTTATACGCAAATCTAGCTGTACCACAGGATTTAGCCAGTAGCGTTCTCTGATGGTTATTCAGTTTTAGCTCTGTCTTAAATCCGAGTCACATAGGTGTATAATAGGTGTGTAGTTTACTCAGCATAACACAATGCAACGGCTAAACGTCAACCTTCCAGACAATGAAATGAAAATTTTAGAGAATTACTGCAATTCACAGAATCGAACTAAAACAGACGTAGTTAGAGAGTGGGTCAGATCGTTAAAAGAAAAAATACCTACCCAAAAAGAGTAGGTGTGTACAGCTATGGGTAGATATCTTCTTTCAGTTTCCATCCCCAGATCCTAGCCCAAGCTCCGCTGCTTTTCCTCACACTTAGTATCTAGTAGGCCAAGTTGCTAGTTATAAAGTTCGGGTTTGCTAATTGCTGGTGTAGGATTTTTACTGGCATTAGCTATGAGCCATTAGCCATTAGCCGCTCTTCGAGAGATAACTAACAACTTGAGTTAGTAACTGATCTGCATCATCTTGCTTAAGCTTCCCCTTTGGGATTACCTTGAGTTCGCAGTCGTACCGAGTCGGCGTGGGAAGGAAGTCCTTCAGCACGGGCTAGCAGGTCGATGGCGGTGGCAACTTTTGCGAGTGCGGTCGGCGAGTATTGGATCAAGCTGGAGTGCTTCATAAAGGTTTCTACGCCCAGAGCAGAGGCATAGCGAGCAGCGCCAGAGGTAGGTAGAGTGTGGTTAGGTCCGGCTAGATAATCGCCCACAGCTTCCGGGGTCGAGTCACCCAGGAAAATAGCTCCGGCATGGCGAATTTGGTCAAGCATTGCCCAAGGGTCGGCAACTTCCAACTCTAGGTGTTCGGGGGCAAATTCGTTCGAGAGTTCCGCAGCCGCGTTGAGGGATTCAACGACTACAATCAGACCGTAGTTGGCGATCGCTTTCTCGGTCAAGGTACGGCGCGGATGATCTGCTAGCTGTAGTTC